>NZ_JAGHZH010000197.1:0-89956 GCF_017746885.1 Roseofilum sp. SBFL
GAGCGGCAGAATTCGGGGTAAATATTAATGCCATTTGGTATGCCCTCAAACAGATGAAGCAGACGCGAAAAAACAACTCTACGCTACAGCCAAAGGAAACCTCAACAGAGAATTGAATACTTACAGGCTTTACGGCAGTATCTTTCAACACTTTTTCAAGGTTCAGC
Source organism: Roseofilum sp. SBFL (assembly GCF_017746885.1). Lineage (NCBI taxonomy): Bacteria > Bacillati > Cyanobacteriota > Cyanophyceae > Desertifilales > Desertifilaceae > Roseofilum > Roseofilum sp. SBFL. The sequence goes on from NZ_JAGHZH010000197.1 coordinate 168, forward strand.
GTGTTGAATGTATATTGAGCAAAGCTTCTAGCCATTCAAATAGCGTTAGCTATAATCTGAGAGTGGGGTTCGAATCCCTCCTAGCCCGTCTAACTCAAATAAACCTGAGGAGGGAAATCTCATTCCCGAAACTGTGGCCTGTAGCCACGTCCTTACACATACTTTATACAAAATTACCATAACACCCCATGCTGAGGTATGGGGTAAGTAGGCCATAGAAATAGAGAAAACTTATGGATGGAAGCATTGCCAAGCGAACAAAGAAAACCGGAGAAAAAAGCCGGAATTCATTCCTATAAAAGTTGAAGTTGAGATGCGCTTATTTGAATGGAGACATTAAACTAAGCATAAATATCTAATCGAAAAGTGAGATTGTCCCATTTCTTTCTTGAGTTGTCTAGACAGACAACTCTATCCTTTTTTGGGTATGTTTGCCAAATTTCTTTCTCCGTGCGCTTTTCAGCCTGCTTGTCACCCCTTGAGAGCTATTTTAGACTCAGGGGTAATTTTCACCTCTCCCTACCGTCAGATTTTAGTCCAATTGGAGAATAGGGGAATAGGCAAAAAAGATATCAGGTATTCCCTTGAATAATGTACTTAACTGTGGTGAGAGCCTCTAAATTAATCAAACCTCGGCGCAGCCCTTTTTGATTAGACATGCCTAAAAATACAGTATTGCCTCGGGTGCGATAGCGATAAAATCGGGGACTAGCATTGATATAGAGTGAAGCACTGTTAATTCCTAGGGCAAATTTACGACTTTCGTTATAGGATTGAGTAACCAAACAGTTCGCATGGCCGCTGCTGTAAGTATTCATCCAGGCGATCGCCCCATCCAAATCTTCAACCAACTTAAACGTCACTACTTTTTCTAAGTATGCCTGATTCCATTCCTCTGGTTCTACGGGTTTTAGCTCTTCATATTGAGCCACTAATTCCGGATCGCCTCGCAACTCAAACCCTTTTTCCTTCAAAGATTTCCATAAAGAAGCAATAGCTGAGGACCTTTGACCTTGTTCAATTAATACTTTCTCAATCGCATTCACCGGATCGGGTTCGCTGGCGTGGGAATCAATAATTACATGACGAACGGTTTCCAAGCTACCGGAATTTCCCCAATATAAATAACAATTCCCCATAGCCGATCGCAAAACAGGTACAGTTGCCTGTCGCACAACCTGTTCTACCAATGACGGCCGACCATAGGGGATAATCAGATTAATGTATCGATCTTGGCGAATCACATCTCGAATGGGAGCGCCCTGTTCTGAGGATAACAAGATTAATGAATGTTGCGGTAAACCCACCTCTTCTAGCGCGACTTGTAAGGCTTCAGCGATCGCATAGTTCGTCTGGAACGATTCACTTCCCCCGCGCAAAATCAAGCTATTCCCCGTTTTCAAGCATAACCCAGCGGCGATCGCCCCTAACTCCGGAAACGCTTCATATACCAAAGCCAAAACCCCTAAAGGCATTCGCTGGCAATAGGTTTGTACCTCTTCCACTTGATAGGAGGCATTCATTACCTCTTGTAATGGATCGGGGAAATCTGATAATCCTTGTAGAATTTGAACAACATTTTGAATGCGCTCTGGAGTTAACTTGAGCCATTCTAAAATCAGATCTGGAACCGCCATCTCGCGAGAGGTTTCTAAATCTAAAGTATTCGCCTCTAACACTCGATCGAGAGAGTCATCCAAAACCTCTGCCATCATCTTCAGAGCGCGATCGCGGAGGGTACTGGACGTATTCGCTAAAATTAAAGAGGCTTCATGGGAAGCGCCCACATCCTCTAAAAGGTCATTGGATGAAGTCATGAATCAGTCATCTACATCAATTAAGAAGAGCGTCGATACACCAGCCATCTCATCAGTGCCAGCAACAAGAGCAACATCAAGGGAATGAATACCCACACCATGATACTCGACCCTGATGGCGCTAAAAGAAAATATAAGGATAACCATACAATGGGTAAGACTAAAATGATCAACAACCCCACGGGTAAGTAATATTCTTTTAAATCTGAATGAATGGCTATCCATTGCTTTCCTGTCCAGTACCAAGTTTTCTTGTAGGGGGAACTGGTGGACACCTGTTGTAGCACATAGCCATTTTCCTCAACCGCAAAAATTTTCTGACATCGATCGCATCCAAATGCTTCCGTGAGCAAAATCGGTTGCAAACGACCTTGACAACGGCAAGGACAAGGATAATCATGGGCGGTCAAATCAATTTTTTGAGCTTTTTTGGACTGCACAAGTCACCAGTAATCTGAATTTGAGATGAATTGAGGATCTTCTCGATATTCAGCGAGAAGAGAATATTGGCTCTAACCCTGTTTATTGAATCAAAGCTTGCTATCCATCTAGTTTAGCCACAAAAATGAAACCGAATAACTCTTCCTATTAAAATTTATAAGCGGGTAACGCGATTCGAACGCGCGACATTCACCTTGGCAAGGTGACGCTCTACCACTGAGCTATACCCGCATCACTCTACCTAATTTACACAAAGATTTGCCTCTTGTCAAGAGGTTAGCCAAGATTTTTGGCGATCGCTTGTCCGACTTGGCTCAAGATCTTTTAAAGAGAGTATCCATTATCCCATTACTGCGCAAAGCGCTGTAAGCTATTTGAATCATCAAGAACATCTGTGTGGAGTGCCCGAACTTTGTCTGTAAAATACTTTTTTTTATCAGATGGATGGATTATTGGCCGCGTCTGGGAATTTGGAGGGATTTGGAATGAAGTCGTTTGGCGCAGAAAACCAGACATTGAGCCTCTCAATATGGGAATTGTTGAGCATAACCAAACGTTATGGCTTTATCGGGTAGAAGAGGCTGTACTGATGGTTGAGGTTAAACCCATGGCCGATGCTCCCAGTAACCAAACTATCGGCCAAGTCGTTCTCAAGCGACTGATTGACTCAGAACAGGTCATTGATCGGCTTGGCCAAGCAGAAAGCATTGTCCATCGCTTTTCAGAAGGATAGGGGAATGGGGGGATAGCAGAACACATTAAAATGGAGAAGTATTTCCTATTCCCTAATTCCCTGACTGATGCAAGAAATTTATTCAACAGTCCACTAGCTAGAGAGTAGGGGAAGCCGGTAGATTACTAATGGCTCGTTGTAGACGAGCGACAGCTAGGTTATAGCCTACAATCGCTTGCACCTGGTTAAACTGGGCTTGAGTGAGGTCAGTTTCCGAATTAATGACATCAGTTTGTGTCCCTACCCCAGCTTGAAAACGTAGTCTAGCTAGTCGCAGGGCTTCTTCTGCTTGGGCTAGACCCACAATAGACGTTTGAATATTGTCAAAACTAGAGACTAATTGGAAATAGGCATCTTCAACTTCTAAGCGGATACGATTACGGTTATCGGCAAATTGTTGTTCCGCAATTTCTATTTCGGCTTCTTCAAGATCAGCTTGGGCCCGTGATAGTCCCCCATCGTAGAGTGTCCAGTTGAGTTGCGCTCCTAGAGTATAGCCATCTCCAGTACCTTGGGAGAGCAGAGGGTCATCAAACCCTAATTTGAGGGCATTGTAATTCGCAAATAAACTGACTTGGGGCTTTAAGCCAGCTAACCGAGCATCGCGCTGGGCTTCATTAAGTTCTCGCTCGATTAAACGTTGTTCTAACTCAGCGCGATTTTTATAGGCGAGGATAATACTCTCGTCGAGGGAAAGTTGCCAACGACCGACGATTTCCACCGGATCGGCAGCAGATACATCCAGGGTTTGGGGCAGATTCAAGATTTGGGCTAGGGTGCGCCGAGCCGTTCTTAAACTAGCGATCGCCTCAGTCAGTCGTTGCTGTTCGTTCGCAACTTGCACTTGAGCTTGCAACACAGCAAACCGAGTCCCCACACCTGCCGTTTCTAAAGCCTGGGCATCCCGTAAACTGCGCTCGGCCTGCACGAGAGCCTGTTGACGAATCCGTAATTGTTCAGCCGAAGCTTGCAACTGATAATACTGTTGCGCCACATTAAGGCGGATTTGTTCCTCAATCACTTCGACTTGAAGCGCATTAAATTGAACTTGCTTTTCCGCTGCTTTAATGTTGGCTGAACGTAAGCCGGAGGTCAGCAGGTTATAACGCACTTCTACCGTCCCCGTTAAGGAGTTCGTCGGAGAATCTCGATTGCTCAGGGCAGTGTTTGTATTACGGGCGCTAATTTCGCTATTGGCGCTTTGAGAGCGTTGCAGGCCAGATTGAAAGGTCAAGGTGGGTAAGTTAGCAGCTAAAGCTTGTCTGAGTTGAGCTTGCGATCGCTCTAACTGTAGCTTGCTTTGTTGCAGCTCAATATTATTGCGCCGCGCTAAATCAATCGCCTGTTTCAACGTTAAGGGTTGAGTCCCTTCAATAACTACTTCTGAGGGATCGGTGGGAAACAACAGAGGGTTCGGACTTGGATCGAGATAGAGGGGCGCGAGTTCCGGACTTTCGGCAACATGGGGAGAAACTAAGGTTTCTGGGAGTGGATTTTGGGTTGGATCGGAGCTTAATGCCGTTTGTAGACGACTCACCCAAGCCTTATCTTCTGCTGAGAGCTGTTGGGAATGCTCGTCAACTAGAAGGTTCAGGGTTTCCTCTAGTTGAGAATCAGCTACCGTCTGGCGATCGCGCCAGTGATGGGTCGCATTATCACTAATTGAGGGAGCTTCTGGGCTGCTCAATACTGAAGCGGGAGAAGGTTCAGATGGCGTTAAGGGAGTTTCCTCTCCTGTGACCTCATCTTCTGTAGGTTTTACTTCTCCCTCTAGGGGAGGTTGTGACGAGACCGGTTGTTGCTTCTCCAGAGAGGTCTGGGGTTCAAAAGATGGTTCAGGTTGACTCGTTTCTAAGAGCAGATCGCTAGCGAAAACCACAGCATTGACGCTAGGATTTATCACGGCGAACGCAGCGCCCACACTCACACCAATAAATTTCCGCAAAGTTGGCATAGTTCCTCAGTTCAATCCACAATCCCAGATCAAAAATGTCCTGGCTCAAGCAGAGACTCCATAAGCAGGATACTGGTTTACCTAGGAACTTGGCAATCGGTTTTCCCTATTCCCTATTAATGGTACAGTCATGTCAAGCAAACTAACCGAGTTGAAGTATGGTGTTCCAAAAGCGAGTCTTTTGGGTAAAACTTCAAGCAACACCTGGGAGCGTAGCTGAGTAGTTGAGTTGGGTCAAGACGAATCGCCAGCGGTAAAATGCGGGATTCAAAGTTCTACGAAGCCTAAAGGAAGAAAACCAACTCTGGTAGGAAAGGAGTAGTCCAACTGGTGAGGGCATTTTCCAGTAGGAGAGTAGCCGTAAGACGGGTTTCGGCTCGCCAGCTACGCCAGTATCCTAGAATCCTCTCGGCTTTAGCCAGAGGAGTATGTCAAAAACTGTGGTGTAAGCGAGTGAACAATATTCCCCCCGTTGATTTAACCCAACAATACCAAGCGATCGCCTCGGAGGTGGAAGCAGCGGTACTGGAACTTTTGCCTTCGGGTCGCTACATTGGTGGCCCTGTAGTGGAGTCCTTTGAAAAACAGTTGGCCCAAGCCGTGGGTGTAAATTGCTGTGTGGCCTGTAATTCAGGGACGGATGCTTTGTATTTAGCCTTGCGAGCGGTGGGAGTCGGGCCTGGAGATGAGGTAATTACGACCCCGTTTACGTTTATTGCTACAGCAGAAACGATCGCTATGGTAGGGGCTACTCCCGTATTTGTCGATGTAGAGGAGGAGTCGTTTAATCTGGATCTGTCCCAAGTGGAGGCAGCCATTACTGAGAAAACTAAGGCCATTATTCCCGTACATTTGTTTGGCCGACCCGTAAATATGACTCGGTTGATGGAGATCTCCAAAACCCATAAGCTTAAGGTCATTGAAGATTGTGCCCAAGCTACTGGCGCGACCTGGGCTGGTTCTCCCGTGGGTAGTTGGGGGGATATCGGCTGTTTTAGCTTTTACCCAACTAAGAATTTAGCCGCTTGCGGAGATGGCGGAGCGCTGACTACTCAGGATTTGGCGATCGCCGATCGGGTGCGTCTATTGCGCGATCATGGGCGGCGCAGTGGCTATGTCTATGAGGTAACCGGGGTTAATTCTCGTTTAGATGCAATACAAGCAGCAATCTTAAAAATTAAGCTTAAGTATCTGCCCCAATGGAATCAGCAACGTAGGGAAGTTGCCTATCGTTATCATGAATTATTGGCATCAGTTTCAGGGATTGTACTGCCCCAAGAAATCGAGGGTGGGGAGTCAGTTTGGAATCAATACACGATTCGGATTAAGGGCCGACAAGAGCTAGATTCAGACTATCGCAATCGCATTCAATTGCGTTTACGAGAGCAGGGAGTGATCGCATCGGTCTATTATCCTCTGCCTTTACATCTGCAACCGGTTTATCAGGATTTAGGATATCAGCCCCATCAATTGGCGATCGCCGAGCAACTGAGCCAAGAAGTTTTATCCTTGCCCATGTTCCCCGAATTAACCTTAGAACAGCAAGAACAGGTGGTCGATTGCCTAAAAAACATTTTGTAGGGGCAGTTGGCTATGGGGAAGCCCCTGGTATCCTCTTTACATTCCTTAACAAAAACATAAGAAAGTTTGAAGTTTTTTGTACTATAGTTAAGAAAAAGATAAAAAGTATGATCCAACCTAGAAAAATAGAATTAGGACAAGAGTAAATAAACTTGCTCAAAATCCTAAAATTCGGATAGGTCAATGGTCAGCATTTAATAAAATCTATCGATAGCAGATAGAAATCTAAACGTTGAATAGTCAAAATTGTGATTATCAAGAGGCATCAGTTAGCGTGAAGCAACATCCACTTGAGCAGCTCAGGAGATACGACCCCCAGGCGATCGCCAGCTACTATAAATTTCGTCCCTGGCAAAGTCTCTATCGAATCGTGACTTTAGTCGGGGCTTTTTTAGGATTTATCTTCTCCCTGAAGTGGGACCAATTCAGGAACCAAGTCGAGCAAAATCGGCCCAAACGCGCCACCGAGTTGAGGGAATTACTCACTCACCTAGGGCCAACCTATATCAAAGTCGGTCAAGCGCTCTCTACCCGTCCAGATCTGATTCGTAAAGACTTTCTCGAAGAGTTAACCAAACTTCAAGATCGCCTGCCTCCCTTTCCCAATCAAACCGCCTTTGACATCATCGAGAGAGAACTGGGCGATTCGATCTCCCAAATGTACCTGGATATTTCTTCCCATCCCGTTGCTGCGGCCAGTTTAGGCCAAGTCTACCGAGGACGGCTTCATAGTGGAGAAGAAGTCGCCATTAAAGTTCAACGACCCAATCTAGTCCCCATTCTCACCCTCGATTTATACCTGATGCGATGGGCAGCCCGTTGGATTTCGCCCATTCTTCCTCTTAATTTAGGTCATGACCTGACTCTAATTGTGGAAGAATTTGGCATAAAAATCTTTGAAGAAATTGACTATATTAATGAAGGGAAAAATGCCGAAAAGTTTGCGGAAAACTTTCGCTACGATCCCCAAGTTAGAGTTCCGCAAATTTATTGGGATTATTGCGCCAAGAAAGTCCTCACCCTAGAGTGGATTAATGGCTATAAACTCACCAATACTGAGGCAATTCAAGAAGCCGGTTTAGATGCCGATAAAATTATTCGTATTGGGGTAACCACAGGCCTGCAACAATTGCTAGAGTTTGGTTTCTTCCATGCTGATCCCCATCCAGGGAATCTATTTGCCCTATCCGGCCCCTCAGGCATTGGGGCACAAATGGGCTATATTGATTTTGGCATGATGGATCAGTTAGATCAGACGGCAAAAGAAACATTAGTAGATGCCGTGGTGCATCTGATTAATAAGGATTATACGGAATTAGCCGAAGACTTTGTTAAGCTTGGTTTTCTAACTCCGGATACAGATATTTACCCGATTATTCCTGCCCTAGAAGCGGTATTTGGGGATATCATGGGTGAAAGTGTTCGGGATTTTAATTTTAAGACGATTACGGATAAGTTCTCGGAAGTTATGTACGAGTATCCCTTCCGAGTTCCAGCTAAGTTTGCCTTAATTATCCGATCGCTAGTAACTCAGGAAGGATTAGCCCTGAGCATTAATCCCGATTTTAGAATTGTGGAAATTGCTTATCCCTATGTGGCTCAACGGTTACTAACTGGTGAAACCCCCAGTTTAAGACGACGCTTGTTAGAGGTATTGATTAAAGACGGCAAGTTCCGGTGGGATCGCCTAGAGAATATGATTGCGATCGCCCGCTCCGATAGTGGCTTTGATTTAATGCCTACCGCTCAATTGGGTTTACAATACCTCCTTTCAGAAGAGGGGCAATATTTACGCCATCAAATTGTCTTAGCCCTGACGGAAAATGACCGCCTACACACCGAGGAAGTGCAACGACTGTGGCATTTAATTGAGGATGATATCCAGCCCAATCGCTTGCTCGATGCCGCTTGGGGGGCACTAGCTGATTTTTCCAGAGAGCGAGCCGCTTTACTGCTCCCTTCTGTAGCAGCCTTCACCCAATAAATCACTTTGAAAACCCCCTGCTTTTTAAGCAGGGCTGTTTCATTGATTAAACCCCCTATGCCCCCATTCCGCCACAGAGAGCGCGAAGCGCTGTATACTCCCTAGGAACACCTTTTATCTCAATTCCACCCAGGAGTAGCATTCGTGTACTATACTGCACAACCCCCTTACGCTTTATTAATCATTGGTTTACTGGTTAGCTTAACGTCAGGAGCTGCATTTTATGCGACGTTGACTGAATCAGCAAAACTCTGGTCATCCCAATCTTCTAAGTATGATATCACCCGGCTACAGGGACCAAAACTGTTGTTTCCATTTACGGGAATTTTTGCCGGTGCTTGTGTATTTTTGTCTTCGGGGTTGGCAGTATTTGGCTTTCCCACGGCGATCGCCTACTTAATCTCTCTCCCTGTTACCCTGTTCGTTAGTGGCTTAGTTTGGTCTCAACTTGGTCAAGTACTGATCCAACTGCAACAAGGTGGCTCGAAAGCCTTAGATCTAGACTCCTGGGGTTAGACTGGCACGCTTAATGAGGGTAGGTTGGGTTGAATAATAGTGAAACCTAACCATGTCTCACTGGTGTTGAATTTACCGCAAGCGAACCTATTCATATTGGCGATTGCTGAAACACTCCTCAACCCAACCTACACGACTCAAGATATGAAGATCGGTTCACCTAACCTAGAGTTGCGAAGAATGTTCTGGCTCAATCATGAAGACCTATTCTCAAAACTTCGTGACACGGTAGTGTGGGATGAGAGTATGAAGACTCGGAAAACAGCCAGCTTTGGAGTATCCTACAACTATTCACAGATGACCTATCCAGAAACTCAAATGCATCCCGAACTAGAGCCTGTGTGTGCGGCGATTTCGGATGTACTTGGATTTACTCCCAATAACGGTTTGCTCAATTTCTACCCAGATGGTAATGCCTCCATGGGTTTTCACTCTGATACTGCCCAGGAACTAGCTCCAGGCACTGGGGTGGCTATTCTATCACTGGGAGCGAGTCGAACCATTACATACAAACTCAAGGAAAATCGAACAATTCAACACAGTTATCGCCTAGACAGTGGTGATTTGCTTTATATGTCTAATGAGGTTCAAGCCGACTGGCTTCATGGAATCCTCAAAGAGCCTGATACCGGCTCTCGTATAAGCATAACATTGAGAAAGATTGCTATCTAGTCAGGGAATTGTAGAACGGTATTCCACAGAAAAGAGAATCGCTATAATTGGATAATCGATCAAAGTAGATTTACCCATTAACTTGCCAAAATGAGAGGAGTAAACTCATTGATTGTTAAGTTTAATCTCAATTTCTTGATTGAGATTCGGCGATCCTATATATTAAAAATATGGAGCTAAAACAAAGCTTCATTCGGCAGATCAAACAGTCTATTTCTATTAGTTTGAGAGGTAAAACACTGTTTCACTATCATCTGTCTCTCCAAGTACAAGCTGCACCCAATCGGTGGCTGGTCTTTCCTTAAAGTGAGAAAACTGGGAGTTAAAAAGTGGAGTTAAGTTCGTTTTAAGTTAACCCATTCTCCTCCAGATAGACTTAATCTAAGCAAGGAAGGTTTCAGGGAACTATTCGGGTGCAATTGTGCTTTTAAAAGTAATCCGATCAAAAAAAATAAGCAAGGGAATTCCTCGATCCGCTACAATCGATAGGTAGAATTATCCCTTCTGAAAGCTTATGGCCATTATTGCGCTTAAGGCTTGGTATCTCCAAGAATACGAACCGATTCCAGAATTAGAAAAACGACCTCCAGACATGCGGTTGAGCAAGCAAAGTTTGCTCAAGTCTGCTCTGCGGGCTGATTTTCTCGAAGATAGCGAAGAAATCAAGAAATCCATTTGGTTTCAGCGATATTTACAAGGGGAAACCATTGAGTTTTATATTGAAGGCAGTGGAGGCTATGCCATCTCCAATATTGACTTAACCAGTCATGAAATTTACTTTACCAAACAGGAAGTAATGGCTCATCTCGATCCGATGATCTTCTTCTGCTATCAGCAGGAAGAGGGAGAGTCGAGTCAGATCCTCAAGGAAGCATTAGAAGAGACGATCGCCGATTTAAATCGGCGATCGCGTCTAACTCTAACGCTAGAATCTTCCCATCGTCCCAATCAAGCCCCCATTCGTCTCAATAATCCCTTGATGCGTCGCATTCGTAAAAGCTTGCTCTTCATTGCTGATGGGACTCCAGTGACTCAAGTAGACACCGAAGAGGTAACGCATCTAATCCCCAGTCCCTATGTCTGTGTGGAAATGGGGTATGCTCTACAAATTAAACGACCCGAACAAATCTTACTCGCGCAAATGGAGCGATCGGAGTTTCCGGGGCAATTTCCCTTTGATGTGTCTCCCCAAAACCGTCTATCCTTTCAATCAGCACAAGATTTAAAGGACATTCTCCCGAAAACTCTAGAAACCTTACTAGAGCGTTATCGGTTATTAAAGTAACTCGGCTAGGTGAGTGTTGAGCATTGATGGCGCTTTGTACTCTCCGTGGGGGAATGGGGGTGTGGAGGAGTGCAGAAATGGAAGCTTTCTCCAAGTTTACGGCAAGAACACAAAACAAGGTTGTACTACAACCTATTCCCTATTCCCTATTCCCTAGTCATCAAATCTTTGATGAGCTTCAATAAAACTGTGGACGCGATCGCCATAATCTTTCAGTAAGCTCTCCACAATCTCTGGATCGCAACCATCAGCCACAATATCAATCATTGCTTCCCCCGCATCTGGCAAGATGAGTACCCAATGGTGACCATCGGGGGAGATGATTTTTACGCCATCCACCAATTGCAACTGCTCTGAAGAATGGGTTTCCACCAAATAGCGCATTACTGCCCCCTTCGCCGTCCAAGGACAGCGAAGAGTTGTCATCTGATGGGCAATGGGGGGGAGTTTCGAGCGCATCGTGCCCAAAGAAATATCCTGTAATTTCAACATCTCCATCAACTTGGCTGTCGCAAACATGGCATCAAAACCGGGATGGAGTTGGGGAAAGATAAAGCCCATATCCCCACTTCCCCCTAACACCACATTAGGATTGGCATGACACGCTTCCATTAAAGCGGCTGGATTTGACTTGGTGCGAATCACTCGCCCTTCATGACGACGGGCAATTTCTTCCACGGCACTCGAAGCATGGATCGGAACGACTACCGTTCCCCTGGGATGAGCCGTTAAGATCATTTGCATCATCAAAGCGGTGAGTATTTCCCCTCGGATCGCTGTTCCCGTTTCATCAATTAAGACAAACTTTTCCCCATTTGAGGATACTTGTACCCCCATGGTCGCTTCCAGGGCACCCACAACTCGGCCTAATTGATTGAGTAACCCTTCTTGGTCGTCCAGGGAGAGGGGTTTGGGGTTTAAGCTGGCATTGAGAACCACCGCATCACAGCCAAATTTAGCCAGCAGTTGGGGTAAAACTGCGCCGCTGACGGCAAAAACGTAGTCAATCACCACTTTGGAGGAAACGGTTTCGATCGCCTCTAAATTGAGGTGTTTCTCAAAGGCTTCCATATAAATTTGCAATGTCTCTGAGGTATAAGTGACATTGCCAACTTCATAAAGGAGCGATCGCCGCATATCCTCTTTAAAGAAACAGCCTTCAATTTTCTTTTCCTTGGATTTAGAAATATTGATACCCTTATGATTGAGGAATTCAATCAGGATGGAACTCCCCCGCTCTGGGTGCAAACGCACATGAATTCCCCCTTCTACTCCTAGGGTGGGAATCACAGTGCGAACAATGGGAATCGCCTTATTTTCCAGGTTTTGCACGTCTACGCCCACTGACATCAATCCTGCCACCAAAGAGCGGGTCACCATGCGGGAAATACTGCGCTGATCGCGAGATACCGTGACTTCAGACCCTGGGGACAAGGTTGAACCATAGGCAGCTCCGAGTTTGACCGCTAATTCTGGCGTAATGTCAATATTGGCTAAACCCGATACTCCCCGCTGTCCAAACAGGTTACGATGGCCGACATTACCCCAAATCAAATTCAGATTTAAGATCGCTCCGGCTTCAATTCTTTTATTCGGCCAAACCCGTACTTGAGGAGAAACCCGTGCTTCTTCTCCTACTGTAGATAGGGAACCAACGATCGCTCCTTCTAAGATATGGGCACGACGGTCGATCCGGGTTCCTCGACCCACGACACAAGCTCTCAGATGGCTTTCATCACCGATAATAGCCCCGTTCCAAATAATCGGCCGTTTTAACGTGGCGTGGGAGCCAATGGTGACATTATCACCAATAATGGTTCCTGGTTCGATATGTACATGGCTACCAATACGGCAGTTATTGCCAATGAGCACGGGGGGTTCTATATTTACCGTGGGATCGATATAAGTATTTTGCCCAATCCATAAACTCGGCGATCGATGGGGATAAGACACTTCTAAGTTCACTCGTTGAGCTAAAGCGCTATATTGGCTTTCCCGATAAGCATCCAGATGGCCAACATCACACCAATACCCCTCAGCAATATAGCCATAAAGAGGTTTTCTTTGGGCGAGTAGAAAGGGAAATAGATCTTTAGAAAAATCGGCTTCTTCTTTGGGGGATAAATAGTTTAGGACTTCCGGTTCTAGGATATAAATTCCCGTATTTACGGTATCTGAAAAAACTTCACTACTCGAGGGTTTTTCTAGAAAGCGTTGAATTCGACCATCAGGCCCAGTAATCACTACGCCAAATTCTAGGGGATTGGGAACGCGGGTTAAGACTAGAGTGGCGATCGACTTTTTTTGATAGTGAAAAGCGATCGCCGCACTTAAATCGAAGTCCGTGATACAATCGCCACTGATGACTAGGAAGGTTGACCCCAGCAACTCAGATACATTCTTGACACACCCAGCAGTTCCTAGGGGTTGCTCTTCCTCAACTGCATAGGTCATTTGGATACCAAACTCCCGCCCATCTTGGAAGTGACTGCGCATCACATCAGGTAAGTAATAGAGTGTCGTAATTACTTCGCGAATGTGATGGTGTTTGAGTAGGCGGACAATATGCTCGGCGATCGGTCGGTTAAGGACAGGAACCATCGGCTTCGGAAGCTCGCAGGTTAACGGTCTTAGCCGAGTTCCTGAACCACCTGCCATCAGCACTGCTCTCATAAGACGCTCCTCTGGTTTAGGGAATAGGGAATAGGGAGTCTGCTGTGAGGAACACAGAACCAAAACCAAGTCATGGATGAATTCACTAAACTTAATAGTAGTGACGATCAACACTTATTACAATTTTGCTAAAACTGTACCATACTCTCACGATCCTAAATGGATACTGACTGAATGTACTGAATTAGGAGCGATAACCAGATGAAGCTATTGATTGTTTTGGGACTCATCGGCTATGCGATCGGAGTTTGGAAGTTTTGGAAAGGCTATTCTCGGACAAATTTTACACCAGGATTGATGAATAAGGTTCTCCTCTCCTTGGGTTGGCCGGTGCTGGTGTTTAATGGTTCCTATCGCCGTAATTTTAGAAAGGCTCTGAAATAATGAACCATTAATCGTTAATAATTATGGGTAATGGGTAATTGGTAATTGGCGATCGCCCAACTCCCCATTCCCGGTTTCCTGTTTCCTATTCCTTCATTCCCTAGATATGACACGCTTAAGTAATGCTTCAGGTTTTGGATTACAAAATTTCTCTACAGAGGCTCTGGAGGAGCAACTAGCGGCGGTGGCACTTCGGTTTAACCGCCAATACCGAGGAGATGCTTTTGAAGTTCCGCCAGAAGTGGAAGAGATGCCGATTTTTCGGCAATGGATGAGTGGGGAGTTAACCCCGAAGATTACGTCTGAGTTTTGGCAGGTGTGTAAGCCGAAAAAGGGGCAAAAGTGCCTGGATATTGGCTGTGGGGTGAGTTTTCTGATTTATCCTTGGCGAGAATGGGATGCCTTTTTTTACGGTCAGGAGATTAGTAAGGAGGCTTCCGAAGCCCTAAATTCTCGCGGCCCTCAGTTAAATTCTAAGTTGTTTAAGGGAGTAAAGTTGGGGCCGGCTCACCAGTTAGATTACGAGCCAGGACAGTTTGATTTGGCGATCGCCACGGGATGGAGTTGTTATTTTTCTGTAGACTATTGGACACAGGTTATGGGCGCTGTGAAGCCGGTGCTGAAATCTGGGGGAATGCTCGTGTTTGATGTCCTAAACCCAGAGGTGGAATTGGCGGAAAATTGGGCCATTCTAGAGACCTATTTGGGGGCAGAAGTGGCTCTAGAGCCTTTACAGGATTGGGAAAAAGCGATCCGTGCAGTGGGAGCAAAGGTGGTTAAAAAAAGGGAGGGTGAGTTGTTCCATCTCTATGTTGTCAAGTATCCGTGAGGCGATCGCCCTAAAATGACTACAGTTTGGTTGATTGGGGGGACTTCAGAAAGTCGCCAGTTGGCTCAAGGGTTGGTGAAGCGAGGTGTGGAGTGTGTAGTAACGGTAACGACTGAGCCAGCAAGATCCCTTTATGCAACTTACCCTGGGTTAACGGTATGGGTAGGGAAGTTAAAGGGATCGAGTTTAAGTGAATTCACTCGATCTCATAATGTAAGTGTTATTTTAGATACGAGCCATCCTTGGGCGGTGAAAATTTCCCAACTGGCGATCGCCTTTTCAGAATGCTCTCAAATCCCCTATTTGCGTTATGAGCGACCCCCTGTAACTAATCATTCTAGCTCCAGTCATATCCTGACCTTAGACAGTTTTGCCACCCTGGTGAGTGGGAACTATTTGACCGATCAACACGTGTTCTTAACTGTTGGATATCAACGCTTACCCTTATTTCAACCTTGGCAACACCAGGCAACATTGTTTGCGCGAGTACTTCCTTCTGCTAAGTCAATTCAGATGGCTCAGGAAGCGGGATTTACGAGCGATCGCCTGATTGCCATCCGTCCTCCAATTCCTGAAGCTCTAGAGTTAGCCCTGTGGCAACATTGGCAAATTTCCCTGGTGGTAACCAAAGCATCAGGAGATGCAGGAGGAGAAGCCATCAAGCGTCAACTGTGCGATCGTTTGGGAATTCCATTAATTACAATCGCTCGACCGAAAATGACCTATCCCCAACAAACTGAGGATATTGAGGAGGCGATCGAGTTTTGTCTATCCCATGTCATATAGTGCTGCGTGCTAGGGAATAGGGAATGGGGAATAGGGAATAGGATTGTGGTACATGGCTTTGGGGGTTCAATACTGTACTCCATAACAGCACAAAGTGCTGTCTAGCGCTACGCGCTAGGGAATAGGATTACTCCATTGCCATAGCAGAGAAAGGGAGCGTTAAGATATTTTCTATTACCCATTCCCCATTCCCCATTCCCCATTCCCCATTCCCCATTGTTATAAGAAACCGGATTTCTTCAAGAAACCCGGTTTCTGTCTTGCCCAATCATCCCAAGATTTAGGATTTAGAAATTCATTTCGGCTGCTTGGACTTTCTCGAATTGTTTCTTCTTCAGAACGAGGAAGATTTGAGTAATCATAATCAGCACTAAGAAAGCAATCATGCCTTGAATACGAGTAGCATCTTGGAGAACGATTTCCGTATCAATTTGACCAAAACCACCCACATTGGGATTATTGGTTAAAGCTTGTCCGGCCGCTACTTCGTCTCCTTCAGAAACGATTAATTCAGGGCCAGCAGGAATATTGGTTACGACAGCATCTGCATCAGCCGGTTGAATGGTAACTTCATAGCCGCCATATTCAAGTTCGCTAATGCTAGAGATCGTTCCAGCGACGGAAGTGGAAGAAACCGTATTGTTGGTATTGTCTCCAGCGGGATAGACTTGACCGCGACCTCGGTTTCCACCGACATGAATGGCATATTTACCATAGTTGATGGATTTATCGGCTTTGGGATCGGGAGAGAGAACAGGGAAGACAATTTCTTGATGGTCATCACCGGGAAGAGGGCCAACCAGAATGACGTTTTCTTGGTCTGCGGTGTAGGTTTGATAATAAATGCCTTCGGTCTCTTCTTTGAGTTCTTCAGAGAGCCGATCTTCAGGGGCAATTTTAAATCCTTCAGGCAGCATTAAGACGGCACCGACATTGAGACCGCCAGGGCTGCCATCACCTAACACTTGTTGTACGCTAGTGTCGTAGGGGATGTTAACGACAGCTTTGAATACGGTGTCGGGGAGGACGGAGTGGGGAACTTCGACTTCGGTGGGTTTGGCTCCTAGGTGGCAGTTGGCGCAAACAATGCGACCGGTGGCTTCACGGGGAGTGATGGGAGCGGTTTCTTGGGCCCAAAAGGGGTAGGCTGCTGCGGGTTGGGGGTTAATGAGATCGGAGGCGGCAAAGATAGAGATTGCGGCGATCGCTACTAACACCAACCTGCGCCAGGTTGTTAAGACAGAACAGTATTTCATCAGTTATGAACAGGATGTAAACTTTATAAATTCAGCGCTTATGGAAATGGAAGAGGGGAGTTATGTCCACCAGGGGTCTTCATTGGTGCGGAAGTCTGTTTCTTCCCAGTTGCTGAGAACCACTTTATCGTCAGTGATATCGGCATGGGCTAAAGCTAAGGATAAGGGTGCGGGGCCGCGAACCACTTTACCTTCCGCATTATACTGGGAACCATGGCAAGGACAGATAAACTTGTTTTCACTTGCATTCCAAGGCACAACGCAACCCAAATGGGTACATACTGCGTTGAGTCCATAGCTGGCTAAGGTTTTATCTTGTTGAACGACTAAATAGGTGGGGTCTCCTTTGAGTCCTTGGACGAGGGAGCGATCGCCTGCGGGATGACTGGCTAAATATTCGCTAGCTACCACATCATTACCAGCCGCGTCCTTAGCGGTTGTCCCGCCGCCAGCACCACCACTAGAAGGAGGAATAAAATAGTTGACAACCGGATAAAGAGCGCCTAGAGCGACTCCGGTTGCGGAACCAAAGGTTAAGAGGTTCATAAATTGCCGTCGTCCCATATTGGGGACATCCGCCGATCCAGAAGCTTGAGTCATCAGTTGTTTTGTTAATTGATTCACTTTCTCTTTAGTGTTTGTAGGAGGTAGTGCCCCTACTCTAAAGATGACCGCTTAAATTTTGGCCAATCCTCAGTTTACACTTTGTATGAGAGCATTATTACATTTTTTAACACCCGTTTGCGGTGAGTTTTGAAGAATTTGTCCTTTGAGGATCGGGAGCAGAAAAATGACCGGAGAAGAGTTACATCAATTGTTACGGAACAAGTGGGGACGCTCTTACGATATGCAAATCCGTAGAAGCCAGGGGAAAATCTTGGTACAAATTATGTGGAAATATTTGGAGCAAGCGTCGTTCCCTTGGTCTGTGGATGAATATCTCGACCATCTGAGCCGTATTGCTTTGTATCTTCAAGACTGGGGAGCTACGGAGCAATTGCGGTCTTATATTGAACAGACCAGCGATCGCCCCCGTTTGGGTAAGGCCTTGACGTTGATCTTGGATTTGGGCGATCGCTCTTCCGAATGGATTTTGGAGGACTCTTAACGGATTTCAACGATCTTAGAGAAGTTTTGTAAGGTTGTGTGAAGTTTTACGGATTAATTGCTCTAAGCGATCCTGAATCACCATACAACAGGATAAGAGAGTTATATTAACCTGACTTTAAGAAGATGACTATAGCAACTTCGACCCCTAAACCGGAAGCCCAAACCCGAACTCGTATTCTGGCAGCGGCACAACATCTATTTGCTCGTAAAGGATATGATGGCACAACAACACGGGATCTGGCTCAAGCGGCGGGGGTGGCGGAAGGAACTTTATTTCGGCATTTTAGTAATAAGAAGGCAATTTTGTTGGAAATTGCGACTCAAGGCTGGATTGATATTTTAACGGATTTGCTCACGGAGTTAAGTGAAATGGGCAGTTATCGGGATATTGCCCAAGTAATGCGACGGCGAATGATGAGTTTGCATCGCAATGCCGATCGCATGAGAATCTGTTTTATGGAGGCTCAGTTTCATCCCGAATTGCGCGATCGCATTCAAGCCGACGTAATCGATAAAATGACGGATGTGGCAGAAGCATTTTTTCAAACGGCAATGGATCGGGGCGTTTATCGCCAGATGAATCCTAAAATTGTCGCTCAGGTCTTTTTGGGCATGTTTGTGATTGCCGGATTTAGTGACAAGACCATTATTGAACCCGATGCATCTCCCCAGTCCATGCGCGAAATGGCTGAAGGGATGGCAGATATCTTCCTCCATGGTGTGTTGACGAATGGATAGGTTTTGGGGATAGGGAGATAGGGAGGATTCCCCATTCCCTATTCCCCATTCCCCATTCCCCATTCCCCATTCCCTATTCCCTATTCCCTATTCCCCATTCCCAACCGATCGCAAAATCCAGATGCCCAGGAGGGGGCTGAAGGCGATCGCCAGCCAAAACCCATCGATAATGATTCTAGACTGGTCTAATACCCATCCTCCCAAGGAGGGGCCGATCAGATAGCCAATAGCCCAACATTGGGCATTAATGGCTAAATAGGTTCCCCGTAAGTCTTCTGGAGCTAAATCCACCACGAGAGCAGAAGCGGACGGGGTATAGATGGCTGTGGCAACTGCCATCGCGATTAAGGCACTGATCGCCCAAAATAGAGCTTCTTGATGAACTCCACCCACGATCCAGACTAAAACAAAACTTGCGCTCCAGACTGATAGGGATACCATTAGACTTTGGGAACGACTCCAACGATTTAAACTACGAGCGATGGGGAGTTGACAGAGGGCTAAAAAAGCAATTTGTCCCGTAAATAAGCTGCTAATGATGGCGGGAGAAAACCCTCCAGAGGCTAAAAAATTGCTCAAATAGAGGGGCAATGTGCTTTGTTGTTGGGAGAGATAGGTGGTAAAGAGAAGATTAACGATTACAAACTTTTGTAACTGGCGATCGCCCAATGCCACCCCCCAATTAGAACTATTTTGGGGTTGTTGCTTTTGGTTTTGGGGCTGGGTTTCCTCAATTGCAGTATAAATCAGAGCAAAGAACAGCAAAAACGATACACCATCCATCACAAACAGCCAGCGAAAATTCAAGCCAGCTTCAATTAGTATTCCTCCCAACAGCACCCCACATCCAAGTCCTAAATTATCGGCTAATCGCGCTAGAGCAAAGGCTTCATTCCGTTGATCTATCCGAGTTACATCGGCCACCACGGTCTCCGTTGCCGGCCAATAGAGTCCAATCCCCAAACCCATCAACAGATTCCCCACAACCAAGGTTGGAAAATCGACAATTAGAGCCAAAATCACATCTGCAAAAGCCGAAACCAGAGCCGACAACAACAAGGTACGGCGGCGACCCCATTGGGGAGAATCCGTAAAATTGCCCCCTAGAAATCGTCCGAGAATGCCAGAAAAAGCACTACAGCCTAATCCAAAACCGACTTGAGTCGCCGAGAGTCCCACTTGATTGACAAAGAAAATAGGAGCATAAAATAGGGTAAACCCGATGCCAATTTGGGATAAGAGACGACCAGCCGCTAACATCCAAACCGGTTGTGGCAGTTGGGGAAGTACAGAGAACACTCTATCTTTGTTCAAGATTTTGTGCCTCGAAACCCTGTATCCTCTTGGGTTGGTTGATAGTGGGAACACTCTTCGCAAGGGCCATTAGGATTAATGGCACATCTCAGATAAGGCGATCGCGCGTTATATTGGCAAGTAATATCGCCAATAATCGTATCTATCCCCATTCCAGGGGTGAAGGAAGAGGGCCTATAATTCAATAAGCGTTCCCTTGGAGATTGTAAGGGTCTATTACGATAGGCTCGTAAAATGCGTTCATGGCGCTGTTGACACTGGAGTTCCACTTTACGCATCATCCATAAGGACAAAGTTGGTGGAATCATGCCCACAAAGAAGACTAAAATCAGATCTAAGTTCACGGTCTAAAGAGCTGCTCGGTGGTGTGAACAATAATAACTTACCTTTGTAAGATCCCCCTATCCCCCCATCACCCCATCCCACTCCCATGACCTCACCCAAACCCTGGAAACTCTTGCACTCCCATCTAGCCTTTGACCATCCTTGGTGTCAGGTGCGCCAAGATACCGTCCAATTGCCCAACCAAACCATTATTGATGATTACTTTGTCAGTATTCGTCCAGAAGTCGCCATGATTGTTCCTGTTACCCCAGAAGGAACCCTTTTATTCGTCCGTCAATATCGCCATGGGGTACAAAAAGTATTATTGGAATTACCAGCCGGCCATTTTCATCCCCCAGAAGAATCAGCAGAAGTGGCCGCTAGACGCGAGTTTGAAGAAGAAACCGGATATGAGAGTCAAGATTGGACATTTTTAGGTGTTCTGTATGATAATCCCCCCAAGGATACCAATGGTATTCATGTCTTTTTAGCCCAAAATATTCATCAAGTTGGCGAGCAAAATTTGGATATTACAGAAGAAATTGAATTAGTATTTATTCCCATTAGTAAAGTCATGAATTCTATTGTTCGGGGAGATCTTTGTGTTTCAGGAACAATTGCGGCTTTGGTTTTGGCGCTCAATACGATAGAGCGCGAGGAAGGAATCGCGCTAGAAGATCTGTGATGCGAGGGAGAAATCTGGTTTCTGCTTGGCGTTTATAACCCATACAATGAAATTGGGCGATCGTGTTACACTAAAACCACTCATGTAAGGTGGGTAATGCCTGCTGATACAACTAACCTAATTCAATTTTTCAACTATGGATGCTGCCGTGAACCAGATGAAATGAGAGGAAGAATTGAATATATTTAAATTCAGTAGTTATTTGATATTTCTATGATTGAAACCCTAGAAACCCAACTCTATTATCTCCAACAATTTGCCGATCGCCTAGTCGATACCCAACTAGCCCATCTCAATGCTGTTAGTATCGGTCTCATTTTTATCGCTGGACTCCTCACCAGCCTCACCCCCTGTATGCTCTCGATGCTGCCCCTCACCGTTGCTTACATCGGCGGCTACGAAACCGAAAACCGCTTACAATCTGCGATTCAGTCCCTATGGTTTGCCGCCGGTTTAGCTACAACCCTCGCTCTGTTGGGAATCGTCGCCGCTCTCGTCGGCCAAGTCTATGGTCAAATTGGTATCGGCTTACCCATCATTGTCAGTATTATCGCTATCTTGATGGGACTCAATCTCCTGGAAGCCTTACCCCTGCAACTCCCCGCTTCTGGAAGCATGGATTGGATTTCGCCCAACTTTCCCAATAGCGTGCGCTCCTACCTCATTGGCTTAACCTTTGGCTTAGTTGCCTCCCCCTGTAGTACCCCCGTACTTGCCACGTTGCTGGCTTGGGTTTCCAGCACCCAAAACCCCATCCTGGGCAGTGGTTTACTCCTGGCTTATACTGCTGGATATGTCTCTCCCCTGGTACTGGCGGGAACCTTCACCGCTTCGATTAAAAAACTTTTAGCCCTCCGACAATGGTCAGGATGGATCGCTCCGACCAGTGGCGTGTTATTAGTAGGATTTGGGGTGATTTCGCTCCTGTCTCGTCTTGTGCCCATAAGTTGATTTTCTGATGACCTCCGATCAAAACGCTTCTGCTCCTCTCCCCTTCCATCCCCTACAATGGTGGAAAAAACAAGTGCTGCCCACATTAGCTGATTTGCGGTTAGCGATTATTGTCTTGCTGGCGATCGCCCTCTTCAGCATTTCCGGTACAGTCATAGAACAGGGGCAATCTATCCAATTTTATCAAGCCAACTACCCCGAAGACCCCGCCCTATTTGGCTTCCTCTCCTGGAAAGTCTTATTAACCGTCGGCTTAGATCATGTTTATAGCACCTGGTGGTTTTTAGCGCTGCTTGTTCTCTTCGGCTCAAGTTTAACCGCTTGCACGTTTACCCGCCAACTGCCCACCCTCAAAGCGGCTAACCGGTGGAAGTATTACCAAAAACCCCAACAATTTGAAAAACTGGCTCTGAGTACTCAACTTAATCAAGGGTCTAATGACTCTTTAGAACCCATCTTAAAACAATACGGGTATCGAGTCTTTCGAGAAGGAGAAACCCTATACGCTCGCAAAGGTATTATTGGCAGAATTGGACCCATTATTGTTCATGCCAGTATGCTGATTATCCTCGCTGGATCGATCTTAGGCTCCCTAACCGGATTTATGGCTCAAGAAATCATTCCCAGTGGGGATACCTTTGAGATTAACAATATCATTGAAGCCGGTCCCTTTGCCCAATCCCAAGTCCCCAAAGATTGGTCAGTGCGAGTAAATCGATTCTGGATTGACTATAGTCCAGAGGGCAGAATTGAGCAATTTTATTCCGATTTATCCGTATTAGATAACCAGGGAGAAGAAGTCAAGCGCGAAGAAATCCATGTGAATCAACCCCTGCGCTATCGAGGCGTAACCTTGTACCAAGCCGATTGGGCGATCGCGGCTGTTAAAGTAAGAGTCAATAACTCTCCTATCTTCAAGATTCCCATGGCTCAACTGCCCATACAAACCGAAGGCAGAATTTGGGGAACCTGGATACCCACCACACCTGATATGAATGAAGGCGTTGCCCTAGTGACCAAAGATTTACAGGGAACTCTCGTTGTTTATGATAACCAGGGACAACTTATCGGTACAGTGCGTCAGGGAATGGACATAGAGGTTAATGGCGTTACCTTGAAAGTCCTGGACGTTATTGGCAGCACCGGATTACAAATTAAAGCCGACCCCGGTATTCCCGTGGTTTACACCGGATTTGGACTACTCATGATTGCTGTCGTTATGAGTTATTTTTCTCACTCTCAAATTTGGGCATTGCAAAATGGAGACAACTTTTATGTTGGCGGCAAAACCAACCGCGCTCAAGTCACCTTTGAACAAGAAGTGCTGAAAATCCTAGATCGGGTTCAAGAAAACACCCCATCAAAGGGAGTGGAGAGTAGTCAGTAGGAAAAACCGGTTTTACCTCTGCCTAATTCCCTATTCCCTATTCCCTATTCCCTATTCCCTATTCCCCAATGAAATCCCCCAAAATCGTTATCTTAGATGCTGCCACCCTTGGCGATGTTAATCTCAGTAAATTAGAGGAATTCGGCACATTAGAAATCTTCACCACTACTCAACTTGAAGAAGTCGCTGCCAGAATTCAAGATGCTGAAATTGTTGTCACCAATAAAGTGCCTATCAATCGTTCCATTCTCGAAAGTAACCATACTCTAAAACTGATTTGTGTTGCTGCCACAGGATACAATATTATCGATATCCAATGTGCAGCCGAACAGGGAATTATCGTTACCAATGCGGTCGGTTACTCCACGAATAGTGTGGTCGCCCATACCTTTTCCATGCTCTTTTATCTGTCCCATCATTCTCGTTATTTTGACGATTATACCCGCAACAAAAAATGGTGTGAAAGTCCCACGTTTAACCACTTGGGAGAATCCTTTTATGAACTTTCTGGGAAAAAATGGGGAATTATCGGTATGGGAGCCATCGGCAGAAAAATAGCCGATATTGCTCAAGCTTTTGGCTGTCAAGTTTCCTATTTCTCTACCAGTGGTAAAAACCGAGAGCAACCCTTTAAATGCATCGATTTAGATCAACTTCTGCAACAGTCCCATATCGTTTCTATTCATGCACCATTAAATGAGAAGACGGCGAATCTAATTGATGAAGCCCAACTTAAAATGATGTCTTCTGAGGCAATTTTGCTCAATCTCAGTCGTGGTGGAATTGTCAACGAAGCCGCCTTAGCGTCAGCCCTGGATCTTGGAGAAATTGCTGCCGCAGGTTTAGATGTTTTAGAAACAGAACCTCCGCAAGAAGATAATCCCCTCTTTCAGATCGAAAATAAAGATAGACTTTTGATTACCCCTCATATCGCTTGGATTTCCCACGAA
The DNA here is from genome assembly GCF_017746885.1 of Roseofilum sp. SBFL. Classification (NCBI taxonomy): domain Bacteria; kingdom Bacillati; phylum Cyanobacteriota; class Cyanophyceae; order Desertifilales; family Desertifilaceae; genus Roseofilum; species Roseofilum sp. SBFL. Next base: position 24,538 of record NZ_JAGHZH010000197.1, read on the forward strand.
TCTAGACAACGGTTAGTCACAGAAGTGGAAAAAAATATCGAGGCATTCCTCAAAGGAGAGAAGCGCAATCAAGTCCAATAGATTTCAATTTTTAATTTTTAATTTTTAATTGATCACAGTCCCCAATCACTGAGAATGCGATCGATACTTTCTTCGATCGCGCTCGGAGCTTGGTTTTGTTCTGATTCAACCGAAGCATACAGATAAGAGAGTCCCAATAGGGCGGGAATCAAAATTAAGATAAACGTGACACAAGCTAATAAATTACTGATCGTGTTGAAATTTAAGGGAATACCCCATTCTCCTTGCGGTGAATTTGACCGTTTATCGTGTCGTCTCTCCTGTCCAGCTAGAATGACGAGATAAAAACAGCGGTTAAAAATGGGAAAAGATAGACGTAGATCGAGTGGATGTACCTGCCATTGGCGATCGCCCAATTGCTTCCTAATCTCATCGAGTTGCTCCTCACTAAAGGTTACCGCAATATGGGTCGGCATTTTAGACAAAAAACGGCTTAAAACCGGATCGAGGGGAGAAAATGGCTTCATAGCTCTAGAAGTCAAACAACGATTAATCTATCCATAGATAACGGTAGATCCTACAAATGAGCCGATGTCCCTGATTCTGGTTCTAAGTTTGGGGGGAGGTGAACCCAAAGATATGAGCTGCGATCCTCAACCTTATGGGCAAACCTATCCCCATTCGTGATAATTATACAGGGATTATGCTATGACGAACCCTTAAAATGTGCTACTATTCCAGCCCCACATACTACCCTCAGCACGTGCAAACTCAATATAGGTACGATTGGGGGGTACTCCTAAGTTTTCAGCGATCGCTTGGCAAAAATCCTGACTCATATTCCGGGTTTGCGCAGGACTCATGCCGCCAATATTCTTAACCTCAATGTAGCATACCGGCTCGAAACTACCACCAAACGTCATCGGCACATCAGATTCAAACGCCGTCATCACATAAGATTCCGGTTTACCCACATGCTGGGCTAATTTAGATGATAAGGTGGTGAGCAACTCGTCGATTTTTGCGCGATTTGGGGTGGGAACAGATGTTTTAATTTTGACTAATGGCATCAGTTAAATCAACCTCCTATTGTTATCCTCATGATTCAGTAATTCAGCTAACCGCCATAATTCCAACCCGTACTTTCGAGTAACAATGGCTCACCTTCCCGGTGAATTCCGGCGGCAATCACTTCTCCTACAAATACCGTATGATCGCCTTTTTCTACCATTCCCACAACTTGGCATTCCACATATCCTAATGTATCGGTAACGATCGGACATCCGGTTTCACCCAGATAAAAATCTACTGATTCAAACTTATTCCCGACTCTGCGTTGAGGTTTAAAAAATTGCTGGGCTAAATCCTTTTGTCCCGCTTCCAGAATACTTAAAGCAAATGCCCCACTCGATTGAATCATGGCATGGGATTGAGACTTAGTATTCACACAATTAACCACCAAAGGAGGCGCAAAAGAGGCTTGCATTACCCAACTCGCGGTAAAACCATTGACTTCTTCCCCATCTTTTACCCCACAAATATACAAGCCATGGGGAATTTTTCTTAACAGGGTTTTCTTCGCCTGTTCATCTAACACAGGAATTTCTCCGAATATTTCATACTTGGTCTATCCAGGTTAGTTTAACAAAAAATAGAGTAGGGTGCCCTGCGCTTTCGCTAATGCACCCCACATCCAGATATCCAACGACTAAGGGACTAAGCCGTGAGGATAGAATCATGAATCGTCTTATTAAAGATAATCCGACCGGGTGTTGTACGAATATACTGGCAAATCTGTTCACCTTCAGATGTTTCTCGTACTCGTCGATAGCTGTAAATACGGTTCACTGTTCCGTCTTCTAGCTTCTCTTCAGAAACGATTTCATCATCCTTTTCTGGAGATTCCACTTCACCATCATAACGAACCCAGATATAGGCATGTAGGTCTACTTGGGCTTGGTCGTAGGCACGAATGGCATCTTCTAAAGAAGCAAAAAAGCGATCGCCCCCTTTCTGTGCCCAAGGATTGTCCGCTGTTAAATAGTAACATCCCAAAACCATATCCTGAGACGGCGTAATAATTGGCCGTCCCGTCGCTGGAGACATCACATTATTCGACGCTAACATCAACAACCGCGCCTCAGCTTGGGACTCTAGGGACAAGGGCACATGCACCGCCATTTGGTCTCCATCAAAGTCTGCGTTAAACGCTGGACAAACCAATGGATGCAACTGAATGGCTCGCCCTTCCACAAGCATTGGTTCAAAGGCTTGAATCCCCAACCGGTGCAACGTTGGAGCGCGGTTAAGCAATACTGGGTGACCTTCAATCACCTCTTCCAAAACATCCCAAACACTCGGATCGTTCCGTTGAATCAGCTTTTTCGCCGCCTTAATATTATTCACCAATCCTTGGCGAATTAAGCGATGAATGACAAACGGTTGGAACAATTCGATCGCCATTTCCTTGGGTAAGCCGCATTGGTAAATTTGCAACTTCGGCCCCACCACAATCACAGAACGACCGGAATAATCTACCCGTTTTCCTAACAAGTTTTGGCGGAAACGGCCCTGTTTTCCTTCAATAATATCTGACAGAGATTTGAGGGGTCGGTTATTTGCTCCCACTACCGTGCGACCGCGCCGACCATTATCAATCAGAGCATCCACGGCTTCTTGTAACATCCGCTTTTCATTACGGACAATAATCTCTGGGGCTAAAATTTCTTGCAGTCGAGCTAATCGGTTATTGCGGTTAATCACCCGGCGATACAAATCGTTTAAATCGCTGGTGGCAAACCGTCCCCCATCCAACTGCACCATGGGGCGCAGATCGGGCGGAATCACCGGCAGCATACTCAAAATCATCCATTCGGGCTTAGAACCGGTGGCGATAAAGTTATCAATGACCCGCAAACGTTTAATTAACTTCGCCCGTTTTTGCCCTTTAGAATTGAGGATATCTTCGCGCAGTTGTTCCGCTACGCTTTCTAATTCCAAATCAGCCAATAAGCGCTCAATGGCCTCTGCGCCAATGCCCACTTCTACACCAATTAATTCTGAATCTTCAGAATACAATTGGTCTTCAATATCCATCCATTGGTCTTCATTGAGCAGTTGTTTATAACTGAGGGATGGAATTTCTTCATTGGTCTTAGCGACCTCTGGGGTATTTCCGGGATCTAGAACCACATAGGCATTAAAATACACAATTTGTTCGACATCCCGCAGGGGCATATCCAGCAGAATGGCCATATAGCTGGGTATACCTTTTAAGTACCACACATGGGCGACTGGAGCGGCTAATTGAATATGACCCATGCGATGGCGACGGACTCTCGATTCGGTGACTTCTACGCCGCAACGCTCGCAAACAATGCCTCGATGACGAACTCGTTTATACTTTCCACAATGGCATTCCCAATCTTTAGCTGGCCCAAAAATCCGCTCGCAGAAGAGGCCATCCATTTCGGGTTTGAGAGTACGATAGTTGATGGTTTCCGGTTTGGTCACTTCCCCAACGACTGACCCATTGGGAAGGGTTCGCTCTCCCCATTGCCGAATCCGGTCAGGAGAAGCGATACCAATTTTGACGTAATCAAACCGTTGTTGCTGATTTTTCATTGCTGCTGTTCAATGAGGGTGAATAACGCTGCCTTGAGAATCTGGACTAGCCCAATCTACTATTATAGCGTTTTGTGCTGGTAATGGGTCATCGGTGATGTTTTTCCTGGGTTGTAGGGGCGATCGCCTAAAATAGCTCTATAGAACCCCAATCTGTAGGATACAGAGAGGTCAACATGGTACAGACACCAGTAAAACACGAAACCGAAACGCTCTTGCTGACCTTACCCAAAACCCTAAAGCTCTATGTCACGCAAGCACAATTTGAAGCTCTAGCTGCCAGCAATCGAGACTTACGACTAGAAAGAACTGCACAAGGAGAATTAATTGTGAATCCACCCACAGGTTGGGAAACCGGAGAACGTAACTTTAGCATTATTGTACAATTGGGTCGTTGGTATGAAGACAATGGCAATTTGGGAAAAGCATTTGATTCTTCTACTGGATTCATCTTACCCAATGGCGCGAATCTCTCTCCCGATGCTGCTTGGATAAGTCAAGAGCGTTGGGATGCGCTGACGGATGAACAAAAGGGAACATTCCCCAATATTTGTCCCGATTTTGTCGTCGAGTTGCGCTCAAAGTCGGATACCCTGAAATCTCTACAAGAGAAGATGCAAGAGTATATGGAAAATGGGGCAAGATTGGGTTGGTTAATCGATCCCCAAAATCGAACCGTGGAAGTTTATCGAGTCGGTTTAGAAGTAGAAATATTATCGAATCCCACGGAGTTATCGGGTGAAGAGATTTTACCCGGTTTTGTGTTGAATTTGAGTCGCGTGTGGGGTTAATGTACAATTATGTTTAGTTAAAAAGCTTCTTCGATAAGACAGTCATCAAAGTGCGAATTCCCAACTCGTCTACTGAACCAATACGATCCGTCTTAGATTTTGTATAATGCCAAGCTTCCACTGGATGATAGGGGTCTTGAGGCTTAAAATCGATGAGTAGATGAGGATAATCATCTACTTGCCCAAGTTTTTTAATCAGTAACCTGTATACAGGCTTACTGCCTTGCTTAACTTGTAAAATTTTGGATTTATAAGCATATACTCCAGCACCGCATCCAGAGCCTAGATAACCTAATAGCTCTAGAAAAGGGCTGCCAGGATCTATCTTTATTTTACCTTCTGATGACCATTGATGAAAACCCATAAAAATCCTCCCAGTCTTTCAAGTTATACCTTATAAAACCTCATGGCAACCTTATAAAAAGGTAATACCTAGTTCCCTCATAAGCATTTCGATAAATCGCTCGTATTCTTCTTCAGACATCCGCTCGATAATTTCTTCTAGAGTCAAGTTTGAGCTATTTAGTTTTTCATAAATTTGAGCCTCTTTTGGGTTCTTGGGTTTGAAATCAGGCATTTCTTGTAAAAAATCAGCCCCTGATTTATCTGCATTTTGATTCATCCAAGCTTCAAAATCTCCAGATTTCTTTCTCTTGGGTATCTTAGGCATTTTGGGCAATTTAGGCGCTGAGAATTTTATTCCCATTGCTGACAAGCAAATTCCCATGATTGCGAACATAAGAGACAGAACAATCGATACGGAACCAATCAAAATCCAGAACAGGATAGTGAAAATAATTCGGGCAATTCGCTTTAAGCGTTGGGAGGTAGAGGGTTTATACTTGCCTGATGTTGGTGGATTTGACATTGTTGATACTCCAGATATTGCCAAGGGATCAGGTGAATCTTTCAATACTATGATAGAGGCAATTTTTGCAACCTCATAGCCGGAAAAAGACGGATCGAGACGGGAGTTTTCTTAAGAATGTATAAAAAAGGCGGATCGAGACGTATAATGGCGGAAGGCTAGGATTAGGGAGTGCAAATGGAGTGGGACGCAGTGGTAAAGTCAATCGATGAGTTGTTGTTTTCTGAAACTGGGAAACACCTTGACGATCTACAATTGGCAATTATTAAGGGGGTTTTGAATGGGAAAAAGTATACCGATATTGCTGAACAATATGGCTGTACGACAGGTCATGTGAAGGATGAAGGGTATGAGCTTTGGAGTGTTTTATCACAACTCTTGGGAGAAAATTTGAATAAAGGGAATTTTTGCGCGACGGTTGAGCGACTGGGATTAGCTAATTACCAATCTCCTATAATCGGAAATCATGTTCGTTTTAATAATATCAATCTCTGCACTAGCTCTAATGCTTCAGAACTAGAAGATCGAGAACTTACTCCTGTCAATGGAGGGGAAGTAGAGGAAGATAAAATACAGGATACATTACAGCATAAAGTTAAACTCAATATTGTTCCGAAGTTAGTGAAATTAGGATTAAGAGCAAAACAAATTTCTGAAGTACTAGAATTACCATTATCTGAAGTTGAAGCCAACATTAAATGATGTCACTCATCTATAATTAAGAGAGGTCAACATGGTACAGACACCAGTAAAACCCGAAACCGAAACACTCTTGCTCACCTTACCCACAACCCTAAAGCTCTATGTGACGCAAGAACAGTTTGAAGCTCTAGCTGCCAGCAATCGAGACTTAAGACTGGAAAGAACCTCACAAGGAGAATTAATTGTGAATCCACCCACAGGTTGGGAAACCGGAAAACGTAATTTCAGCATCATCGGACAATTGGGTCGTTGGTATGAAGACAATGGTAATTTAGGGAAGGCATTTGACTCTTCTACTGGATTCATTTTACCCAATGGCGCGAATCTCTCTCCTGATGCATGTTGGATTAGTCAAGAGCGTTGGGATGCGCTGACGGATGAGCAAAAGGGAACATTTGCCAATATTTGCCCGGATTTTGTGGTGGAATTGCGCTCAAAGTCGGACACCCTGAAATCCTTGCAAGAGAAAATGCAAGAATATATGGACAATGGGGCAAAATTAGGTTGGTTAATCGATCCTCAAAATCGAACGGTGGAAATTTATCGAGTCGGTTTAGAGGTCGAAAAATTGTCCAATCCCAGCGAATTATCGGGTGAAGAAGTTTTACCCAGTTTTGTCTTGAATTTGCGCCGAGTCTGGGATTAGCCTTTATTCAGGCAGTCAATTTGACTAGACTATTTGAGTACAGCTAAACCTGATACCAAATTGAAAGCTCCAAACCCCCACTTGACGATCTGCTGGACAATTTCAAACGATTCAGAAACCGGGTTTCTACCCAAATCTCCCAGAATGGGCGAGTACAGAAAGTGTTCTAGTTGATGGGTTGACTGGGTTGACTTATTCAGGCATTCCTTCCATCTTCATACCCAGGTTTCATCCAAGCTAATTGCTCATTTCTGTAGAATGGTGCTAGCTTAACTCTCATTTCTTCCATTTTCGAGGCAGATAAGGGGCTAAAATTCTGCATGAAATCGATGTTATCTTTCAAGAGTGCCAAGCTATCGATTCCAACGACGGCTGCTGAAATATGGTCTAAGCTCAAAGCATAACTAAGCAGATCCCTAGGATTGAGATTTTCGATGGTTTCTCTAGGGCGAATGACTTTCATTGCCAGTACTCCCATTCCCTTACTTCCTGCGGCTGGAACGGCTTGTTCCTCAAATTTCTGTTCTGGACGCTGATGATTCATCGCGATCAGCATGGTATCAAAATCGTACATTTGAGCCGCTTTCTTCATCGCTTCGGCTGAAGTATGTCCACTAAAGCCGATATGTGCGATCGCCCCTTCTTCTTTATATTGATGCAGCACTTCCAAAACCTGACCTTTTTGTCCTAGAGTTTCAACATCTTCGACAGACCTGATAGAATGAACTTGCAGGAGATCGATGTAATCTGTCTGAAGGCGTTTCAAGCTTCTCTCAATCGTCTTTTTGACACTTTCCCCATCCCGTTGAGCGACTTTAGTGGCTAAGAAGACTTCCTTCCTCCTCTGTTTGAGCAACTTGCCCAAACGCTCCTCGCTCGAAATCTGGTGGTTTCCATAATTTGCGGCTGTATCCCAACAATATAATCCGCGATCGAGGGCATATTCGAGTAACTCAAGAGCTTTATCCTCGTCTTGGATCGCCATAAATCGACTACCACAACCGATAATGATCGGTGGAACCTCTATTCCTGTTTTTCCGAGCGTTCTAGTCGGCAGTTGCTTTGCATCATAAGAGGGTGAACTCCCAAGACTCAAATGGGGAACGACAACAGCAGTCGCGCTAGCAACCGCAGCAGTTTTGACAAATTCTCGGCGTGTAATCATTTTGGCTCATTATGGAATTTAAGGTTTTGTTGGTTCAATTGTAGTCAAGGATCGAAGCGATCGCCGATTGACTAAGAATTGAACCGTTCTACCGGTTTTCCATAGACTTCGATCCAGTCTAGTCTAGAGGATGCTGAACTGGAGCCTCCTCTCATCAGATCTGTAATTCCGATTTCATCGACTCGTGAAAGATCGACAGAGGAGACTTTCTCTCTTTCCGTTATCGTCTCCATTGAGAGTGCATACCATTCTAAATCCATAAGATTAAACTCACCGATTTTCCAGTCTTCCGAGGCTCCTTGAGTGCGATCGCTCACTAACCAAGTACCATCCTCAAGTTTTAAGAGAATGTGCAATCTTCTGAAACCCGACTGTTTGGTTCGCCATCTAATTTTAGCCACTCCTCTCAAATCAACCAGAAATTGCCTGTGACTAAACGTTGCTGCCCAGTTGCTCGAGCATCTCCCCGACCATAGGTAATAAGGATCGTTTACTATATTCTCATGATGACTTTTTTTTAGACTTTCTTTCGCTGAACCATATAAATTAAGCATTAAATCTTCATGGCTAATATGTTCCTGAGTTATGGGAATGGCAGCCGGAATCTCCCGAAAGTCTTCTCTGTACACAAGAGATGGGCGATCGTTAGAAACAGCAAATTTTCCGTTAATAATGACAACTAGAAGAGTTAGCTGAATCAGAATCAAAACCCACCAATATTTCTTGATTTTCATAGTACTGTCTTCTATTTTGTCTGCTTTATACTCGCCAGTGAGAAGGTATCCTCCTTACTCTACGCGATCGCCTAAAATGAATTATAGGATCGCAGAGGTGAACATGGTACAGACACCCGCCAAACCGGAAACAGAAACTCTCTTGCTGACATTACCCAAAACCCTGAAGCTCTATGTCACTCAAGAACAGTTTGAAGCTCTAGCTGCCAGCAATCGAGAATTACGACTGGAAAGAACCGCAAAAGGAGAATTAATTGTGAATCCACCCACAGGTTGGGAAACCGGAGAACGTAATTTCAGCATTATTGGACAACTGTATCGCTGGTACGAAGACAATGGCAATTTAGGGAAAGCATTCGACTCTTCTACCGGATTCATTTTACCCAATGGTGCAATCCGTTCTCCTGATGCGTGTTGGATAAGTCAAGAGTGCTGGGATGCACTGACAGATGAGCAAAAGGGAACATTCCCCCATATTTGCCCAGATTTTGTGGTGGAATTGCGTTCAAAGTCGGATACTCTAAAGTCCCTGCAAGAGAAAATGCAAGAGTATATCGACAAGGGCGCAAAACTCGGTTGGTTAATCGATCCCCAAAATCGAAAAGTGGAAGTCTATCGAGCCGGTTTAGAGGTAGAAAAATTGTCGAATCCAACTGAATTATCCGGTGAAGAAGTCTTACTCGGTTTTATTTTGAATTTGCACCGAGTTTGGGGTTAGGCTTTATTAAGATAGTAAATTTTACTAGACTCATTTAGGAGTATACCACTGATATTACTGATAGTAATTGGTAATGGAAACTGAAAAGGTTTTCCGTACTTAACCCAAAGTTAAGTACCTGAGTGATTCTTGAAAAGCTTTTGTGCTTTTGGCGAACCAATAAATCGCCAGTGCCAAGGCTCATATTTTACTTGTTGAGGGTTATTTTCTGGGAAGGAAAGCTCATATCCAAAATCCTGGGCGTGTTGCACTAACCATTGAAAAGCAGCCGTTGTAGCAAAGTTGCTGTTTATGTCTGCATTTGGACTATGCCCATCGACTAAATCTACTGCATAGCCTGTGCGGTGTTCGCTATATCCAGGTGGTGCAACTGATTTTGCTGCTTCTCTATCAGAGCCTTGGATTTGAACTTTTCTATTAAATAATTCCTCCTGAATTTTGTAACTGCGAAACCCTGATGCTGCTATAATCCAAACTCCATCGTCTCTGGCTGTATAGATCATTTTCATCAAAGCTAATGCAGCTTCAGGCATTAGTTTTTCAAATCTTTGATATTGATGCTGTCCATAGCTGCCAACAACAATTAAATTAGCAGATTCAATTTCTGTGTAAGATAAATGCCCAAATTTTGATTCTGAAGATTGTTTTCTTACGGAGATTGATTCATTAAATTCCTTTTCTCCATTTTCAGTGTAAGTGAATTCTTTTGTTTCCGTATCTTTATTGGTATCATAACTAATGCCAGTATCATCAGTATTAGTGGTATCTATTAGTTGCTCTAAAGGCTCTATATCTTGTGTTGATGGAAGAGTTGTAGATTCATTAGATAATTTATTCGTATCTTGCTCGTAGCTTGAATTAGATAGTGCATATATATTAACCATAATGCCTATAACTACTAGAAAAATTGTTAACCACTTATAAACATTTGCCATCATAATTTATCATTGAATCACTTAATATTGTTAGAGTTTATATAGCTAATTTATGAACTTCAAACTTTGCGACTAGTCACGTTCAATCAAATGCTCGGCAATCCATCCTTCTCTTCTATACTGAGGACTATAGATTTTATACCAAAGATAATTATCTGCATTACGCCTACTTCCAATTATCCGAACGCGACTTCCAACAGGTAGTTCAAATAGTATTGGTGAACTAGTAGTAACTCCAGATCGAACATTCTTATCATATCTTGCATCTCCCGTCACGGTTGCATTAGTGTCTTGAGGTTGAGGAGTAGTAGGTGATTGAGAAGTCGTAGGTAATGTGGAAGAAGAACTTGAGCGAGAAGAGTTTGAACCAGGTTGCGTGATTTCTTGTACATTGTTAGAAGGCAGTTTTCCCAATTGATTTATGCTGCTGTTAACCAAGCTGACTACAATTAATGCAACACTAACCATTACCCACTTCATATTTTCTGCCCAGAAAATACCAGGCTTTAACCTATCTGCAATATTCTCAATATCTTCATCTGAAGTATTTTGCCATTTTTCAAGGACAAAATTCATATTTTCTCTATTCCTTTTGTAATGAAATAAACTTTCTGGTAGAAGATTGCGAATACTTGTTCTATAATCTTCAAAATTACGAGCTACTAACCAAGGAATTAGCTTTCCCATATACCAACCTTCAGGAGGATCAGCACCTTTAACTAATAGAGGGTATTCTTCAATGGTCTCAATTGTTTTAGATTCTATCTCCTCTCTCAATTGTTCAATTTTTTCAGCCTCTTCTTTATCAAATTTGTACACAAAATTTACTGAAGCATGAGTAGCAACTTGTTGTGCTGAAATGTTACTATCATCTTTAGCCCAACTAATCATGGCTTGTTCGACAGCAGTTAAAGGTCGTTGTGAATCAAGCCATACTGAATATTGTTTGCCTTGAATTTCAATAACTCTATCTCCTCCGGTCAAACTTGCCCTCTGTTTTAAGTAAATGTTAGTTAGTATATTTGCAATCTCATTGCGCTCTTTCTGAGTTATTTCAGATACTAACCCTTTCAACTTTGGCTCAATTATCTTGAAATCATCGAAATATTTTTGGGATTGCATTCCTACTGCAACAATTGCTAAAGATCGCACAAAAGGATGCTTTTCGTCAGAAAGTATACTTTGAAGGTGATTAATAATCCTTTCTATGCTCTCAGTATTGAGTTCTCCGTAAGTTAATGCTACTGTTGAACGTAAAGCTTCCCTGATGGTTTTTTGACCTTTGATAATCTTTAAAGATTCAGTAACTTGTGATTTTTCTTTCCATGATTCAAGGATATCTAAAACTGCATCTGGCCTGAATTTATAAGCTTCTGATAAGCTTTTTGATATAGCTACAATCAATTCAATATCAGCATCGATTAAGAAATTTTCTAGTTCACTTTGAATTTGTCTAGTATGCCTTCTGACAATTCTAGGTAAAGCATCAAAAAAAACACGATCTCGAACCAGTTTACTTTTATCGATTACTAGCTTTCTAAATAAGTCCAATAACTCTTCTGACATTTGATCGTAAGGATCACTTTCTGATGCCAACCCTACCGTTAATGCAATGGTCGCACGTATATAATTGACCGGTTTCTCACCCAGATTATAATTTTTACTTCTTAAGAAAGAATCAACCAGATTTACGATCTGTGTTTGTTCTTGCCAACGAGTAATAATGTTGAATAATTTTTGGTCTGGATTATAATAAGTCTTATTCTTACCATTGACATTACTATTACTATCTAGCTGAATAAGTTCTTTTTTGTCACTATTTCGCCATACGGCTAAGGCAGTAGCAGCAACTGCCTGAACTTCAATATGTTTGTCAGATGCTAAGGAAAGTAACTGTTCTTCAAATACTTTACTCTCTTGAGAGATTAAACCAATGTTACTAATTGATTCACTAATAGTTTGGCGAATTCTAGCTCTTCTTTCTGGAGAACCATATAATTCTAAACTATTGCCCTCAATTGAGTTTTTCGCTAAACCTACTAGAATGGGTAATGCACTAAGGATTTGTCTTCTGTGACTAGACCAAGCCACCTTTAATAATAATTGTCGTTGCCTCGAAGAAGTGACTTTAATGGTCTCTTCTTGTTCATTTCTTCCTGAAAATGAGAAAAATGCTAGAAGCTTATCTAAATCACAGTAATCTAGAGCACGTAATTTTGGGTCTCGTCGTTTCCAAATATTCTCAACAAGATGTTCAAGAGCTGCAAAAAATTGATCTCCGTAAGTTTCATCAAATAAGCTTAATGCTATTGCTAATAGCTGTTCGTGAGAACTCAATTCCTTCTCATTATAGTACCATTCACTTATCAACCTTTCATCTGATAATTTATCGATAAAGCGATCGCAATTCTCAATATCATCTCCTATAATTTTACAAAACCAATCTTGATTTTCGGAACGCCAAGCTTCTTTTGATTCATTTGTTGTCGCAATTATGTAATGACCACTGGTTGCTGCACTTTCTTTAAGTTTCTCGAAAGAAGCGCCAAAAGTTTTGAAAGAGATATCTGAAAGAATAAATACTGTTGGTTCTTCCACTCTCCTTAGTTCATACTGAAGATTCAGTCCAATGTTTAAGTCTCGAATTGATTCCTTAACAGAAATTTTCTTGTTGATATATTTTTGCAGGATACGATAGGCTATATATCTTGTTATATCTGGCTTGCGAACATTTCTATCTCCTTCAAGGACAACAACTTTTTTCCTTTCAATCTTATTAACTAAATCTACAAGCCATGTTTGATTTTGAATATTAATTCCATGAAAATTTGATTGGTTAACTGAAACTTCTTCAAAGAAAAATTCTCCTTGAATAATAGTTTGATGCCCAATTTGAGTGATATTTTCAAATGAGATATCACCATTAGTGCTGATGTTATCACCAATAGTCTGCTGTGCAATTTGGTTGCTATCTCCAGAAACAAGAATGGGAAAAATCCTAAATCCGTTGATAAAAAAAGGGGAAGAGCATGTCAAAGAATATTTCCTAGAGATTGAGGAAAAATATTCTCAGGTTTATGACTCCCACCATACGATGCCAGAATGGCTATGGAACAAAATAAAACCCGTCCTCGAAACATAAAAATTTTGCGATTGTTCAATAGCCAGTTGTCTTACTTATCCTGAATCAAGACAGGTTTAGGAATCTTTCTAATCCTTCTGTAATAGCTGGAGGCCAACGGCGGATATTTGTCACCCAATCGATATCTTTATAGCGACTATCTAAACCCACAGCGGCAACCCAATTACTTTCTGCTTCTCCTTGTTTCCCTTCTACCCATAAAGCAGCACTTAAGGCGGCTCGCATGTCGGCAAATTGGGGATGTTTACGGTTCAGATTTCGCATCATTTTAATGGCTTTTTCAGTTTCGCCGATTTCATAGGTGGCGAGGGCTTGACTGGCTAGGGCAAAGGCAAAGTTAGGAGCAAGTTCGTTACAGGTTTGATAATCGGCGATCGCCCCTTGCCAGTCTTTTAAGCCCATTTTGGCATTGCCGCGATTGTTGTACGCTTGGGCATCATCAGGGTTAATGTCCAGGATACGATCGTAGTCTTCAATGGCTTCTGCATAGCGTCCTAATCCTTCTAAGGCGGCTCCTCGATTGAGATAGGGATCGCTAACCGAAGGTGCAAGTTCGATCGCTTCATTATAATCGGCGATCGCCTGCTCAAATTTCCCCTGACTCGCACGGGTAATTCCTCGATTGCTCCAACCGGCTGCACTTTCCGGATATATCTCTAAAATTTTCGTCCAATAGGCTTCTGCTGCGGCAAAATCGCCCTGATTTGATGCGGTAAACGCTTGTTGTGCCAAGTCTTCTAAGGTGCTAGAGTCATCCACCGCACTGATTAACCGAGGGGTCGCACTGCTCCGATCCCAAATCTGATGGGGAAATTCCCGTATCGAAATCGCCTGGGCAGGTAAAATAATACTGGCTACAAGGATGGCGACGATTAACAGTCCTTTCCAAAATAGATTCATAAGTTCTGTTGCAATAAGGGATAATAGTATCTTGAGTTAAGATCGCTTTCTATTATTAAAACAGAAATGGCGAAAGATATCTATCATGAAACAGTCAAAACAGCTTTAATTAAAGATGGCTGGAAAATTACCAACGATCCACTCTCCTTAGCCGTCGGAGGCCGAACGGTTTATGTCGATCTGGGTGCAGAGAAGCTGTTAGCTGCCGAAAAAGATAACCAACGAATTGCTGTAGAGGTCAAAAGTTTTGTGTGTCCATCTCCTGTACAAGATTTAGAAAATGCTTTAGGTCAATATGTGCTTTACAGAGGATTAATGCAAGAATCACCTCTTCATCAAGACCGTAAGTTGTATTTAGCAGTTTCTGATTTGGTTTATTTTGATTTTTTTGATGAAAAAATAGCTCAAATTGCCATTCGCACCAATCAAGTTAAAGTGTTGATATTTGATGAAACATCACAGGAAATAAGCCAATGGATAGAGTAAATGAATATGGTCAACTGATCCAAGAATTTCTAGACTACTATGCCCAAATTCCCTATAGCCATGGTGACATTAAGAGCCATGTGATTGCTGATTGGACGAACCATCACTTTATGTTGGTGATTATCGGTTGGGATGGAAAACATCGCGTTCATGGTATGATTACCCATGCCCAGATTATTGATGGTAAAATCTGGATTCATCGCGATGGGATTGAAGATAGCATTACGGAGAAATTATTGGAAGCGGGTGTGCCGAAATCGGATATTGTTTTAGGTTTTCACCCGCCACACATTCGCCCCCATACTGGATTTGCGATCGCCTAAAATTCTACATATGATCTAAATATGGAAAAATCGGCTCTATTTGTGGGGTTGGCAACGTTAGACTTCCTCTATCTAACACCTCAAATTCCCCAGGTGAATGAGAAACTCGTTGCTGTGGATTATACCGTGGCGGCGGGTGGTCCAGCGACGAATGCGGCGATCGCCTTCGAGTATTTGCGGCGCTTACACAAAAATAGTGGCTCAACCCAACTCCTCGCCAGTGTGGGGAATCATCCCCTCAGTCGTCTCATTCGGACAGATTTAGAAGTTTATGGGGTTCACTGCATCGATCTTGACTCGCAACGGATCGATCCTCCACCCGTTTCCTCGATTTTAGTCACTCAACCAGGGGGCGATCGCGCCGTGATTTCGATTAATGCAACTCATGCACAAGGAGTCTGGAATCCAGATTTTAGCGCTCTTTTAGACAATATGCAGGTTCTGTTAATCGATGGTCATCAAATGGCGATGAGTCAAGAATTAGCTCAGATAGCTAAGGCTCGGAAAATTCCCATTATTATCGATGGAGGCAGTTGGAAACCTGGATTTGAAGGGGTTCTGGCGTTAGCCGATACGGTTATTACCTCAGCGAATTTCTATCCCCCTGGA
The DNA here is from genome assembly GCF_017746885.1 of Roseofilum sp. SBFL. Classification (NCBI taxonomy): domain Bacteria; kingdom Bacillati; phylum Cyanobacteriota; class Cyanophyceae; order Desertifilales; family Desertifilaceae; genus Roseofilum; species Roseofilum sp. SBFL. The sequence continues at coordinate 40,202 of NZ_JAGHZH010000197.1, forward strand.
TGTGACACCCACGAACAAGTGATGGCTTATTTAATCGATTTAGGCATTCCTCAAATTGCCATTACCCACGGAGAAGGAGCGATCGCCTACTATACTCAAGGGAAACAGAGCCATGTTGCGGTTCCTCAAGGTTCGGCAGTCGATACATTAGGCGCTGGTGATATTCTCCATGGTGCATTTTGTTATTATTCTCTAGAATTGGACTTTGCAGAAGCCTTGGCTCAATCAGCTAAGATTGCCTCTGCTTCAGTTCAACAGTTCGGAACACGAGCTTGGATGAAAGGTGAGGGTGGAGGGATAGGGGAATGGAGAGAAGGCTTTTAGCTTTGCTCCTTTGTAATGCTATCACTGGATATTTTGGTGATTAATAGTCGTTTGTAACCTAAGAAAAATAATGACAGAACCTCAACCGATGACCATTACCTTACCGCCCTTGCGGATTACGGTGAATAATCAACAACAGGTGAACCTAGAGTGGATGCCTCAAGCTCAAGAACCGCTCCCGCCCAGTCAACCCCAAATCCCAGAGAACTGGAAACGGTGGATCGCCTTAAATAAACTGCATAATAAGCCCGAACAGTCCATGATTGAGGCGATGAAACAACAGGGAATCGATCCGGCGATCGCCCGCATTGCCATTAATCAAGTCATGGCGGAACCGTCCTATCAAATTGGGAACAATATGGCCCAACTGCTGCGAAAATTAGAGTCAACCCTCGCCATTCAACAGCAACTCGCGGCACTTTCGTCTCAGGCGAATCGGATTGAGCGGCGATCGGGCCTTTCCAGACAGGAATTTCTCGACTGCTATTATGCCACCAATACCCCAGTGATCTTAACCGATTTCATCCAAGATTGGCCGGCGATGAAAACTTGGTCACCGGAATACTTAAAAGAAAAATATGGCCATGTTGAGGTGCAAATCCAAGCCAATCGTAACAGTAACAGTGAATATGAAATTGAATGTGAAAAACATCGCAAAACTATCTTGCTAGGAGACTATACCGATCGAGTCTTGAATGGGGGCGAAAATAATGATTATTATATGGTTGCCAATAACCAAAACTTAGAGCGCGAGGAATTAAAAGGACTGCTCGACGATATTATCTTTTTTCCTGAACTGCTTAATCCAGAAGAAACCCATAATCGCGTGTTCTTCTGGTTTGGGCCCAGTGGAACCATTACCCCCCTACACCACGATCCCGTCAACTTAATGATGGCTCAAGTCTATGGTCGTAAACGTTGGCGCTTAATTTCTCCCCAACAAACTCCTCTAATTTACAATTATGTCGGAGTATTTAGTAAGGTGGACTGCGAGAATCCCGATTATCAGAAATATCCCCTCTTTAAGAATGTGCAAATGATTGAAGAAGTCTTACAACCGGGAGAAGTTATTTTTGTTCCTGTAGGCTGGTGGCATCAAGTGAAAGCACTCGATACCAGTATTTCCTTATCCTTCACAAATTTTGTTTTTCCTAATTCCTACACTTGGCAAGACCCTCAGATCAAGGCCTGGTGAGAGAGATTTCTTCAGAATGCCATTATCCCTGATTTAAAGGCATCTTTGTTGTCAAAATAATGTGTAATCTCTAACGTTGCCAGTCAAAACAAGGAGGCAGGACAGATGGGGTAGCCTCTCTTATGGGCCTAAAACTCACCTGAAATAACCGATGACCTGGGTAGGGTATAGCACAAATCTTAAGCTTAATGAAACTCAACCTCTATTGGGCTGATTCTGGATTACAAAGAGTGATAGACCTTTAGTTAAGATCGTCTCTATAGCATGTCACAACCAACAATTGAATCGATCCTTAAAGAAAAACGTCAATTCCACCCCTCAGCAGAATTTGCCCAAAATGCCCAGATCAAAAGTCTGGAAGAGTACCAACAGCTCTACGAAAAAGCCAAAGCTGACCCCCAAGGCTTCTGGGCAGAACTGGCAGAACAGGAATTAGATTGGTTTGAAAAGTGGGATCGAGTTTTAGACTGGGAACCCCCCTTTGCCAAGTGGTTTGTGGGTGGAAAGATTAATATTTCTTATAACTGCCTCGATCGCCACTTGAAAACCTGGCGCAAAAATAAAGCTGCCCTCATCTGGGAAGGAGAACCGGGAGATTCGCGCACCCTGACCTACGCCCAACTGCATCGAGAAGTTTGCCAAATGGCCAATGTCTTGAAACAGTTAGGGGTGCAAAAAGGAGATCGCGTGGGGATCTACATGCCCATGATTCCGGAAGCGGCGATCGCCCTTTTAGCCTGTGCCCGCATTGGCGCACCCCATACCGTCATCTTTGGTGGATTCAGTGCCGAAGCCCTCAAAGACCGACTGCTAGATGCTGAAGCTAAACTGGTCATTACTGCCGATGGAGGATGGCGTAAAGATAAGATTGTTTCCTTGAAACCACAGGTCGATAAGGCGATCTCCGATAATGCCGTTCCTTCCGTCGATAACGTCCTTGTTGTCCAGCGCACCAACCAACAAGTGCATATGGAACCCGGCCGCGACCACTGGTGGCACGACCTGCAAGCCGGAGTCTCCGCTAACTGTCCAGCCGAACCCATGGACAGCGAAGACATGCTCTTCATCCTCTATACCTCCGGAACCACGGGCAAACCCAAAGGTGTTGTCCATACCACGGGCGGTTATAACCTCTACACCCACATGACCCTCAAATGGGCCTTCGACCTGCAAGAAACCGATGTTTATTGGTGTACGGCTGATGTGGGCTGGATTACCGGCCACAGCTATATTGTCTATGGCCCCCTCTCCAATGGAGCCACTACGGTCATGTATGAAGGGGCCCCCCGTGCATCTAACCCCGGTTGCTTTTGGGATGTGGTCGAAAAATATGGCGTAACCATCTTCTATACTGCTCCAACTGCCGTTCGCGCCTTTATTAAAATGGGAGAACATCATCCCAACGCCCGCGACCTCTCTTCCCTACGAATTCTGGGAACGGTGGGCGAACCCATTAACCCAGAGGCTTGGATGTGGTATCACCGCATTATCGGCCATGAAAACTGTCCCATTGTCGATACCTGGTGGCAAACGGAAACTGGCGGATTTATGCTCACTCCCTTGCCCGGAGCTATTCCAACTAAACCGGGTTCGGCAGCGTTCCCCTTCCCTGGCATTTTGGCCGATATCGTAGACCTAGAAGGTAATCGAGTTGAGGACGATCAGGGAGGCTACTTGGTGATTCGCCATCCCTGGCCGAGTATGATGCGAACCGTTTACGGCGATCCGGATCGCTTCCGACGCACCTATTGGGAACATATTCCTCCCAAAGATGGCCAATATCTCTATTTTGCCGGCGATGGAGCGCGTAAGGATGAGGAAGGCTATTTCTGGGTGATGGGCCGGGTTGATGATGTGGTTAATGTATCCGGACACCGTTTGGGAACCATGGAAATTGAATCGGCTCTGGTTTCCCATCCTTCTGTCGCTGAAGCGGCTGTGGTAGGGAAACCGGATGACCTCAAAGGGGAAGAGATCGTGTCTTTTGTTACCCTAGAAGGTACATATAGTGCGTCAGAAGACCTGGAGAAAGAGTTAAAGCAGCATGTGGTGGGTGAAATTGGGGCCCTGGCTCGTCCTGGAGAAATTCGCTTTACCGATGCTTTGCCGAAAACGCGATCGGGTAAAATTATGCGTCGTTTACTGCGATCGCTCGCTGGAGGCCAAGAAATTGCTGGTGATACCTCCACCCTAGAAGACCGCAGCGTACTTGATAAACTGCGCGAAGACTCCTAATAGCAGGGTATGGTAGGCAGGATATTGTTGTTGAAATTGAACGATATGGCTTCTACGTGTCCTGCCCAACCTACGATTGCCCTATTCCCTATTCTCTATTCCCTATTCCCTATTCCCTATTCCCTAAACCATGGTAACTACCCCTGATTTTTCTTTCTTTCCTCCCCGTCAATTAGCAACAGATTTTAATGATTTTATTGTCTTAAATTCTGTGCCAGGACAGAACTCCTTAATTGGCTATGCTGGGGGAGCCTGGGCCTTAGCAGGAAACGACACGATCTTTGGGTCTAATCTGAATGAAGTCATTTTAGGGAACTTGAACAACGATCAATTGCGAGGAGGCTCGGGCGGCGATCGCCTCTTAGGAGGACAAAATGAAGATCTCCTCTTTGGTGAAAACGGAGATGACCTCCTCCGAGGAGACCTGGGTGATGACCAACTCTTTGGGGAAGCAGGGAATGATACCCTTAGAGGAGGTCAAGGTAACGATGTCCTTAACGGGGGAATTGGCCAAGATTTTATTATCGGAGATTTAGGATTTGATAACCTCTCTGGAGGGGCCGGCTTTGATACCCTCGTTTTTCGTACTGATGAAGCCAACCTTAACCCCAATTTCGTAGATGTAATCCTGGACTGGAATCCCACCCAAGACTTAATTGGCCTGACCAATGGATTAAGCTTTTCTAACCTCGGCTTTGATACCAGTCACAACCTAGCTGGAGGAGGAGCCAACGATACTTTGATTATTATTGGTGCAACCGGGCAAAGCCTAGGAATTGTTGTAGACTACACCCTAGGTTTAGGGCCAGCTAACTTTACGAGTATTACTCAAAACGATTTACAAGTGGGTTCTAATGTCTTTTTTCCTCTGATCCCGTAAATTCAAGACGAGCAGGAAATTGAACCCCTGCCGTTGTAGTCTGGAATAACCTAAATTATAGCCATCCATTTTTAGTGAGGATCGAACTTTGGTAACTACTCTTTTTGACGGAACTTTAGGCACTCGGCCAGGCCAACAAGGTGAACTGACCCTACAACAAATTCTTCCCCCTCCCGCTGCTCCTGCGGCTAGTGAGACCCTAGGAAATATATCGAGTCACTCTCAATACAGATTTTACTGGAGATGGACAAACAGGTTTTGTCGGTTACACCAATTACCAAGCTAACCTACAAACCCTTCAAATCACTCCAGTTAATGCTAATTTTCCTAATCTCGATCCCACGGCTGGCTATACTATATCCTTTAATTTAGCGATTGATTCAGAAAATAGTCCCGATCCCACCCGGTTTGGCTTCAGTGTTCTAGCTGTCAGCAATGGCGGTCAAAGTGAGATTGAACTGGATTTTGAAAGCAACCATATTTCTGCTCCAGCTACTGATTTTAATTCAGCTACTGAATCCGTTAATTTTAACACGACTAATGCGACGAACTATACGCTGGCCGTCGAAGGTAATAGCTATACCCTTTCAGCCAATGGAACGGAAATTTTAACTGGCGCTCTTCGCAACTATGACTTTAATCAAGCGGCTACTCCCTTACCGTTTAATCCTTATGACACTTCTAATTTCCTATTTTTTGGCGATCTAACCGGTCGTGCTAGTTCGACCTTTTCTTTGGGTTCTGCTGCTGTAGAAGTCGGGACAGCAACGCCAACGCCAACCCCAACGCCAACGCCAACCCCAACACCGACTCCAACCCCAACACCGACTCCCACTCCAACACCGACTCCCACTCCAACACCGACTCCAAGTGAACCGACTCCCACTCCCACTCCCACTCCAAGTGAGCCGACAGCACCTCCCAGCCCAACCCCAACCCCAACCCCAACGGATCTTACTCTGACTCCTGACTCAGGGTTCGCCATTGCTCGTCTGATGGGGACCGATATTGATAATGTGATGGTTCTAAGTTCTACAGTGGGGAGAAACTCCCTGATGAACTATCCAGGCGGAGTGTGGGCTTTGAATGGGAATGACCAGGTTTCTGGGTCATCCTTAAGTGAGGTGATTTTAGGGAATGAAGGTAATGATACTCTACGAGGAGCGGCAGGAGGCGATCGCATTTTAGGCGGCCAAAATGACGATTTTCTCTCTGGTGAAGAGGGCGATGACCTCCTGCGCGGAGATCTCGGTAATGACCAAATTTCTGGGGGTGCAGGCAATGATACCCTTCGCGGTGGACAAGGTAACGATCTGCTCAATGGTGGCGCGGGACAAGACTTGCTCATTGGCGATCTAGGGACTGATTTACTCACCGGTGGTGTAGATGCAGACACCTTTGTTTTCCGTACTGATGAAGCTAGTGATAATACAAGTTTAATCGATCAAATTCTCGATTGGAATGCTACGCAAGATCTGATTGGTTTGACGGATAGTTTAACTTTCTCTGCCCTAGAGTTTGACATCAGTGGTAATTTAGCCGGTAGCTCGGCTAACGATACCTTAATCCGCATTGCAGCCACCGGACAAAGTTTAGGGGTTTTGGTCGATTACACGGGGGGCTTAAACAGTAGTAATTTTGTCTCCATGTCAGCGGCTCAAATGCAGGTGGGAGCTGAAGTGTTTACTCCTCCTATTCCTTAGTAGTAAGGGTTACAGCACTTTTTTTGCTGAAGTGGTACATCTCGATCTCCCTAAATACCCAGTCATTTCTAATAATAATGAGACCGGGTTGTAGGGTTGAACGGCCGTTCGACCCTACAGGTGTTAAATTATGCCTACCATGACAAGGAAGGGGCGATCTCCAGCCCCTTCCGAGAATCCCGTATCGGCAACAAGATTATCGCGCTTGCTGTTGACGATGCTCGACAAACGGGGTAATAGCAACAGTGATGAACGGCTGGATTTACTCGAGAGTTTTGAGAGTCTTTTCCCCGATGCTGAAATTGCCTACCTCACAGCTGACTGTGAATTCAAGCGTTCACCGCCTCAACCCCCCACACTCTCTACCATCGAGCCTCTTTGTCACCCCTTGAGGAAATCTAGTTTTTGATTTAAGAGGGTTCGAGTTTGGGTAATTCGGTTTCTGGTTCTTCGAGTGCTTGGGACGCGACTAAACTTTCTTTCAGGGAGCTGAAGGGTTGGGGGAGGTCTTCTAATTGGAAATATTGATGAAATTTAGGGGTGACTTGTAGGCGAAAGGTGCGATCGCCCATTTTTTTGCGTTTACGCACTAATCCCAATTCTACCAGTTCTCCGACATGCTGATAAGCGCCACTGCCGCGCAAGTCTACTAATTCGGTTTGTAAGATGGAACCACTCAAGGCAATAGCCGCTAAGGTTCGCAGCGCACCTACCCCTAACTCAGCCGGAAGTAAATTATGGGTGAGATCTTGAAACGATTCTCGTAATTGCAGACTATAGCCAGAAGGGGTTTCTAAAACTTCTAGGGCACTATCCCGGTGAGCATAATCGGAAATTAACTCAATTAAGGCTTCTTCGGTATCTTCCTTGCTGCATTGGGCTAATTCAGACAAGTCATTTAAGCTAACGGGTTGACCTTTTAAGTAGAGAATCGCTTCAATTGTAGTGGCTAAACGGGGCATAATTGGGATCTGATAACCTAGACCCTTTAGTCTAACTGTCTTCCGGTTAATTCGACAAAGATATCTTCTAAGTTCGAGGGGCGAACCATGAAACCGGTTTTATCGGGTTGCTGTTCTAGATACTCGTTGGCTGCGGCTAAGTCGGGGAAAAACAGGTAATCCCAGCGATCGCCTTTTTGTTTGATGACTAAGCCTTCTCCATGTTTTTGCCGCAATTCTTCTAGGGTTCCCAGTTCAATTAAATGTCCCCCATCCATGATGCCGATGCGATCGCATAAATATTCCACTTCTTCCATATAATGGGTGGTCAGTAACATGGTCATTCCCTGCTCGTTTAAGCCACGAATAATTTCCCACAACCGCCGACGGGTTTGGGGATCTAGGCCGACAGTGGGTTCATCTAGGAATAAAATATCGGGTTCATGGAGCAGCGCTCTGGCAATTTGTAGACGGCGTTTCATCCCCCCAGAGAGGGTTTTTACCCGGTCTTGACGGCGATCGGCTAATTCGACATACTCTAACCATTGATTAATTTTCTCTTGGCGCACGCGATTTGGAATATGATGTAAGCGCCCGTGAAACTCCATATTTTCCCAAACGGTTAAATCAATATCGACGCTGGTTTGTTGCAATACCACGCCAATTTTACGCTTCACCTGTTGTCCTTGTTGAACTACATTATAGCCGGCAACCTCAATCTGCCCGTCGGTTGGTCGGGTGAGGGTGGTTAACATGCGAATGGTGGTTGATTTTCCGGCTCCATTGGGTCCGAGTAAGCCAAACATTTCTCCGGGTTGAATGGTAAAGGAGAGGCGCTCCACCACCGGAGTTTTATTATAGACTTTACAGACATTTTCCAGAGATACCGCAGCATCCATAGGATTTAGTGACGGGTTGAGAGATGAATTAACATATCTTAACAGTTTACGGATTGTGGCACAAGGGGCGATCGCCGCACTTACGGATAATGGGAAGAAGGTAACATTGCTCCTCCAAGTGCAACGAGAACGGGAGAGATCGCAGCAAACTCGGCTAGAACTGCAACAATTGCAGTAATCCCAGCGTCAAGCGATCGCCCCAGAATTAATCCCTAAAATGCTATTGAGTTAATATGGGTTGAGATGCCCTCGATCTAAAAAGATGTGAAGATATTTGAGAGTGCGATCGGTGCTCCATTGGCGCAGTTTCTCAACCTCATCTAAGTTTTTCACGCTAACAGAGCAATCAACTCAAATCAATTGTTAACTGCTCTACAAACCCAGCATGTTCCTTGGAAGCGATACCCTGTTGCAAAACTTGCAATACCTCCATCATTTGATTATTTCTCAGGGCATCGACGGCTAACCATAACCCTGGAAACACCTGGGAGCGAATAATACCCTGTTCATCGGCGACGAGGGGTTGATACTCTCCTGCGACTAAATGAAACCAGTCTAAACGCTGTTCAAAAGATTGCCACACTAAATATTCCGCCACTCCATTACGACGATAGACTTGCCGTTTATTGCCTAAGTCGATCGCCGCACTACTAGCGGCAATTTCCACCACTAATTCCGGTACACCTTCTAAATAGCCATCTTCGGTTACTCTTACACCTCCCCCGACTTGGCGATCGCGCATGAGGACAATATCTGGTTGGACATCATTATCCAAGTCTAAGCGTACTGTAGGTTCAATACCCGATAATGTCCCTGGAGTAAATGCCGCATAAGTTTCTAAACAAGTTGCTAAACGACTATGGGGTTGGGCATGATATGGAAAGCGTAAGGGAGAAGCCACGTAAACAATTCCTTCAATGAGTTCTGCTTTGCGAATATGGGGAGCGGCAGCATAACGACGCTCGAATTCTGGGCGCGAGAGGCGATCGCCACTTTCGAGCCAAGGGATAGAAGTCTCAGGTTTAGGAGATTGGCGGAACAAATCAGTCGTCATCTGAGTGTCCTGAATTTTATTGTTTTAATTATAGTAGTAGCAGATCGAATTAGGGTTGTTCGAGACTTTGCCAGAGGTTACCGAGAATATAGGTGGCTTCAATCGTGCGATCGTCTCCTAAAATCATCAAGGTAAACAGTTGATCCGCTAGCTCAGATAGATTTTCGGGTGGAATTTGGTTCTGATTGCGTAATTTCATTAAGGGGGTTGGGGCAGGATTAATAATGATAAAATCCGCTTCTTTCCCCGGTTCAAAATTGCCGATTTTATCCTCTAAATGCAGGGCTTTCGCTGCACCTAATGAAGATAAGTAAAAGGCTTGGAAAGGGGAAAGGGCTTGTCCTTGCAGTTGCATCACTTTATAGGCATCTCCCATGGTTTTAAGCAGTGAAAAGCTGGTTCCTGCGCCGACATCGGTGGCTAACCCAACGGGAATGGGAGGGGATTGGATTTGGGTTTGGTTTAAATTAAATAATCCGCTACCGAGGAATAAGTTAGAAGTGGGACAAAAGGCGATCGCGCTCTGACGCTCACTTAAGCGTTGCAATTCGGAGTCACTCAAGTGGATACCATGAGCGAAAATTGAGCGCTCTGTGACTAATCCGAATTGTTCATAAACATTGAGGTAATCGGATGCTTGCGGAAAAAGTTCCTTAATCCAGGCAATTTCTTTAATATTTTCAGATAAATGGGTATGGATATAGAGGTCTGGATATTCACTAAAACTACCCGCCAGCTCTAATTCTTCTGGGGTTGAAGTGGGAGCAAAGCGGGGCGTTAAAGCATAAAGCAATCTATCCTGATGATGCCATTTTTGGATTAAAGTTTGGGTTTGTTCATAGGCGGTTTGTGGAGTGTTAATTAAAAAGTCAGGCGCATTTCTGCTCATGAGCATTTGTCCGGCAATGATTCGCATCTGGCGCTCTTTAGCCGCCGTAAATAACGCATCAACAGACTGAGGGAAAATAGTCGTTAAAATGACGGCTGTCGTTGTGCCATTGCGCAGCAGTTCATCCAGGAAAAAATTAGAGAGTTTTTGAGCATAGTCTGGAGCTTGAAATTTTTTCTCTACAGGGAATACATATTTTTCTAACCATTCTAATAACTGCTCTCCATAGGAAGCGATCATTTCCGTTTGCGGACAGTGGAGATGGAGGTCAATAAAGCCGGGTAAAATCAGTTTTCCGGAATAGTCTGTGATGTGGAGATGGGGATATTGAGAGCGCAGAGCTGGGTAATCGCCAACCGCTTTAATCTGACCTTGCTCTAAAATTAATAGACCATCGGGAAAATAGCGCACGCTCTCTGATTCCCGACAATGGAAAGGGTTATGGATAAAATCAGCGATTGCACCCCGGAAGGCTGAATAAGTAGCAGAATTAGCAGACATGGAGCAGATAATTTACAGTAAGTTTTCGGAGGTCTCTTGACTTGGGTCAGATTATTCTAGTATATACAAGTATTAAGTCATCAAAATTTAGCCATGGAAACGGTGCAACTGGGTCAAACGGATATTCGAGTCACGCCCTTGGGAATTGGTACATGGGCTTGGGGTGATAAACTGTTTTGGGATTATGGCAATACCTATGGCGAAGCGGAAATTAGAAAGGCATTTGCAGCAACCCTAGATGGGGGAATCAGTTTTTTCGATACGGCGGAAGTGTATGGTTTGGGAGAGTCGGAATCTTTAATTGGTCGGTTAATGAAAGAAACCGGGCGATCGCCCCAAATAGCAACGAAATACTTCCCCGTGCCTTGGCGACTTAAAGCGGAAACCGTATCTGAGGCGATTACCAATAGTTTGAATCGGCTGCAAGTGGACTCTATTGAACTCTATCAAATCCATCAACCAGTCAGCTTCTTGATGAGCCAAGAAACCTTGCTTAACACGTTAGGGAATGAAGTGACGCGGGGCAGAATCCAAAGCATAGGAGTGAGCAACTATTCCGCCCAACAAATGCGCGAAGCTCATGATATTTTAGCTCAAAAAGGGATTCCTTTAGCCGTAAATCAGGTGAAGTATTCCTTGCTGAGTCGGAAAATAGAGAGCAATGGAATTCTAGATACTGCCCGCGAGTTAGGCATTACAATTTTAGCTTATAGTCCCCTTGCCCAAGGGTTATTGACGGGTAAATATACATCGGTCAATACACCCGTCGGAGCGAGAAAACTTAGTCCGGAATTTGGTCGGGAAGGATTACGAAAAATTGCTCCTGTGATTTCGCGCTTAAAACGAATTGCCGATCAATATAAGAAAACACCTTCTCAAGTGGCGTTGAATTGGCTAATTTGCCAAGAGGTAATTCCGATTCCAGGGGCGAAAAGTGCCAAGCAAGCCCAAGATAATGCAGGGGCTCTAGGATGGAGCTTGAAACCGGAAGATGTGCAAGATTTAGAAGAATTTACCCGTCCTTGGTTGAGTTAGAGTTGATATCCCAATCCATCCCTTCAGGAAGTCGATAGCTGCTATATTCAACTTGAATCACTCGGCGATGGATGGCATGGGTGGCTTTACTCGAGGCATGAAGAAGTAGGGGTTTCATTGCCATCACCGATCCAGGTTGCACAGTACAATTAACAGATGGTTGGGTTTGCACAATTTCTTGTATTTGAGCTGTTGATAAAATACCCTGTAAATGACTTCCTGGTATCACGCGCAAGCAGCCATTTTTAGGTTCAGCAGCATCAAGATGAATGCGAAACGTGACCATTTGATTGAGGACATTTGCAGGCGGGTGAACATGGGGTATAGTGTCCTTAATGCTCCATGGCCCCCAACCTGGAATTTCTTTTTTATGAGAAACCGCGATCGCCCTATCCTGATGCCAAGGAACCAGCCAGTTATTGCTGGGAGTTTTATCGAAGAATAGAACGCGCACCACCGAAGGAGAATCCCCCAAATAGTCTTGAGCTTTTTGCAGCAACTTGGGGGAATAAACCAGATCCCGAACTGTTCTCAGGTGGTGGTGGAGATTGCGTAGTCCCCCTTGAGTCGGTTTGAGGTGCAGAGCATTTAACTGTTGCACAATTGGAGCGAGCGTCTGCTGTCCAATAAAGGGTTCTAAAATTTCATAGCCTTGACGCGAAAAAGTCATGTTAACTGAGTTTTTTCACCATCCAAGTTGACAGGGCTTGGAAGCCTAACTTATCGTACAAGGCGATCGCTGGTTTATTCTGACAAAAGACTTGCAGACTAATTTGCTGCTCTCCTCGCTCTTTGGCGTAAGCTTCAGCTTGCTCCATCAATGCCGATCCCAGCCCCTGGCGGCGATGTTCCGGTAAGATATAGAGGAGAAAAATATGGGTATGGTGCTGTCCATTCACTTGATCCACCGCTTTCCCCATCCATAAACAACCAATGGGTTGAGAGCGGGGAGTCGAAGAGAGGAAATCGGAAATTTGTGGATCTTCCACTTTCTCCACCCACCAGAGGGGAGTCGTCTGAGCAAAGTGTAACTCGATCGCCTGATTTAAATGGGAAAAATCCTGCCCTGGAAATAACTCCTCATAGGTTTTGTGCATAAAGCTAATCAGCATGTCGCGCTCCATCACCCATCCAGCGCGAATCCGATAGCCTGGAACCAATTCATTTTGTGCCATTTACAAAAGAGAAACAGATAGTCACACTCTATCGTAGGGTAAAACTGGTTTTAATCCCTAATAGGGATTTACAGTGCTTTGCTTGCGTTATGAGGGACAGTGTTGAATCCTCAGGATTTAGTATAAGGAATGGATATTAAACAGAACTGGGGGGGCATCTTGGGTGAATCTTGTCGATCGCTAAGGGGTGCGATCGCTGGTAAAACCCGGTAAAGTAAAGAAGTGTAAACCATTTTCAGAAAAAGCCAAACCACCCATGCGTGTAATCTTAATGACCGGGAAAGGCGGAGTCGGGAAAACCTCCGTCGCAGCAGCAACCGGGTTACGTTGTGCAGAACTCGGCTATAAAACCCTGGTTCTCAGTACCGATCCTGCCCACTCCCTCGCCGATAGTTTCGATCTAGAACTAGGTCACGAAGCGCGATTAGTTAAACCCAACCTTTGGGGGGCAGAACTCGATGCTCTCATGGAGCTAGAAGGCAATTGGGGAGCTGTCAAACGCTACATTACCGAAGTCCTGCAAGCGCGGGGTTTAGATGGGGTACAAGCAGAAGAACTGGCCATTTTGCCGGGAATGGATGAGATTTTTGGCTTAGTCCGCATGAAACGCCATTATGACGAAGGCAAATATGATGTCCTCATTATCGACTCTGCCCCCACCGGAACCGCCCTCAGATTGCTGAGTATTCCCGAAGTTGGGGGGTGGTACATGAGACGGTTTTACAAACCCTTGCAGGGGATGTCTGTGGCGCTCAGACCCCTTGTAGAGCCATTGTTTAAGCCCATTGCCGGATTTTCCCTGCCCAATAAAGAAGTGATGGATGCGCCCTATGAATTTTACGAGCAGATCGAAGAATTAGAGCGGGTTTTAACCGATAATAAGCAAACCTCGGTACGGTTGGTGACGAATCCAGAGAAAATGGTGATCAAGGAATCTTTACGCGCCCATGCCTATTTGAGTTTGTATAATGTTTCTACAGATTTAGTGGTCGCTAATCGCATTATTCCCGATGAAGTTAATGACCCCTTTTTCCAACGTTGGAAAGCTCATCAACAGGAATATCGCCAAGAAATCCATGAAAACTTTAGCCCGCTCCCGGTCAAAGAAGTGCCTCTATTCTCCGATGAAATGTGTGGCTTAGAATCCTTGGAACGCTTGAAGGAAACGCTCTATAAAGAGGAAGACCCGACTCAAGTTTACTACGAAGAAAATACGATTCGAGTGGTACAAAATAAGGATCACTATAGCCTGGAACTATATTTACCTGGTATTCCCAAAGACCAAATCCAGTTGAATAAAACCGGGGATGAGTTAAATGTACGCATTGGCAACCATCGGCGCAATTTAGTTTTACCCCAATCTTTGGCCGCTTTAAATCCATCCGGTGCGAAAATGGAGGAAGATTATCTTAAGATTCGGTTTACGGAGATGGTGAAGGCTTAAAATCGGGATTATTTGAGATCTTCAAGGGGAGAGTCATGAAAAAATATATTTGCACAGTTTGTGCCTATGTCTACGATCCCGAAGAAGGAGATCCCGACAGTGGGGTTAAACCGGGTACAGCGTTTGAAGATATTCCCGATGATTGGATGTGTCCAGTTTGTGGTGTGGGTAAAGAGGATTTTGAACCAGAAGATTAATGGGTAATGATGGGATCTTGATTATTGGAGGGGGAGCAGCAGGGTTTTTTGCAGCCATATCCTGCAAAACTGCTCATCCCCAAACTGAGGTGACGCTCCTGGAAGCGGGCAAAACCCTGTTATCTAAGCTGCTGATTTCTGGAGGAGGCCGGTGCAATGTGACCCATGCTTGCTTCGATCCGGCCGCTCTGGTGCAGTCCTATCCCAGGGGAGCCAAGGCCTTGCGGGGTGCGTTTACCCGGTTTCAACCAAGCGATACGATCGCCTGGTTTGAGTCGCACGGGGTTTCTCTAAAAACGGAAAGAGATGGCCGCATGTTCCCCGTCACCAATGATTCCCAAACGATCGCCGATTGTTTAATCCAACAAGCGAAAACCCTGGGAGTCGAGATCCATACCCGTTCCCCAGTGCTGGGGGTGAATGCAGAAGATCGTCAGTTTCGGGTACAGGTGAAGTCGGGTCAAGAGTTACTGGAAATGAAGGGCGATCGCCTTTTGTTCGCAACGGGAAGTCATCCGAGTGGATATCAACTTGCTCAACGTCTCGGCCATACCGTGGTTCCTCCCGTTCCTTCCCTCTTTACATTCAAAATTAATGATGATCCCCTGCGGGAGTTAACCGGAATTTCGGTAACTCAAGCGCGAGTAGACTTACCCGAACTGAAATTAAGCCAAACTGGCCCGGTTTTAATCACCCATTGGGGATTAAGCGGCCCGGCAATTTTGAAGCTATCCGCTTGGGGAGCAAGAGATTTAAAACAAACTCAGTATCAAGCCCCTTTGAGGGTCAATTGGTTACCCCAATCTCGACCCGATGATTTGCGACAACTGCTGCTCAAGGTTAAATCCCAATTAGGGGCAAAAAATCTATGGGCGAATTGTCCTGTTCCGATTCCTCGTCGTCTGTGGCAATATTTACTGGAGAAAGCAGGGATTGGCGATCGCCTACAGTGGGCACAATTCTCCAAAACACAACTAAATAAACTCCTACAAACCCTTACTCAAGACCATTATCAAATTAGTGGCAAAGGCATTTTCAAAGAAGAATTCGTCACTTGTGGCGGCATTCCCCTCAAAGAAGTCAACTTTAAAACCCTAGAAAGTCGCTGTTGTCCCGGCCTGCATTTTGCCGGTGAAATTCTAGATATCGACGGCATTACCGGCGGCTTCAACTTCCAAAATGCTTGGACAACCGGCTGGTTAGCCGGCCAAGGTATGATACAAGAATGAAGTTACACCTAATATATAGTAGAGAAAGAGTTGGTTAGGACTCCAGTTCAATAGGGGAAACTTAATTAAAGGTCAAAAAATCAGTCTGTCCTTGAGTTTTGTCTGTTTTTCAAATGTCCTAGGAGAGTGCTATACAATGGGGTCTATTCTTATATCGTGTCAGGGAGTTCAACTCAAGTTCCCCCATGTCTGAAGTGTCCAAATCAAAAATGTAGTCTTGATTGATGCGCTACTGCAACAGCGCAGTTATGGGATTCTGGAGTTTAAGGATGGAGTTGTGTTCTTGCGCCAAAATGCAGCAAACGATCCAGAGGCGATCGCCGCTTGGTTAGCCTATCGACAAATGCTCAATCCCCCGATCCAAAATATCCACCAAGAACTCAATCCCACTTCCCCATTATCTTAAGCCTACCCATTACCCGTTACCCATGTCCCCAAAAATTGCCCTCATTGCCCACGATCGCAAAAAAGACGATATCGTTAACTTTGCCCAGAAACATACTAAGTTACTCTCTTGCTATCCCCTGATTGCCACCGGGACTACCGGGGAGCGCATCGCCTCGGCCACCGGATTAACCGTAGAATGCATGTTATCTGGGCCCATGGGGGGGGATGCCCAAATTGCCGCCCAAGTTGCCACAGGTCAAGTGAGAGCGCTTATTTTCCTTATTGACCCCCTCTATGCCCAACCCCACGAACCCGATATTAATGCTCTATTGCGGATTTGTGAAGTGCATGATGTGGCATTGGCGACCAACTTATGCACCGCAGAAGCGATCGTTACCAGTCTGCGGCGCACTCGTCGGGCACATTTAATCTTTAATCCCGTTTCCGGTGCAGGAAACTCCCACCAAGACCTGTTATTGATTCGGCATTTGTTGGAACCCTATTTCCAACTGACGGTATCCATGACTACACCGGATGAGGGACCGGAAGTGCTAGCCCAAGCGGCGATCGCCCAAGAAGCCGATCTGATCATCGCCTCTGGCGGTGATGGCACAGTATCCGCCGTTGCTGGAGCCTTAATTAGCACAGAAATCCCCCTAGGTGTGATTCCCAGAGGAACCGCCAACGCCTTTGCCAACGCCCTCGACATTATTTCTCTTTCCAGCTTAACTCCCATTCGCACCGCTTGTGATGTAATCATTACCGGAATGACTCGCGTTGTGGATGTAGGATTATGCAATGGTCAACCCATGATTCTCTTAGCCGGTATCGGTTATGAAGCTGGAGCCATTGAAAAAGCCGATCGCGAAGCCAAAACTCTTTGGGGTCCCCTAGCCTATATCATTGCAGGATGGAAGCAAGTTCAAGAACACGAACTCTTCGAGGTGGAAATGGAAGTTGATGGCGTGCTGAAAACTTTCCAAGCAGGAGCCATTACCATTGCCAACGCTGCTCCCCCTACCTCTGTCATGGCTCAAGGTATGGGTCAAGTCCTCCCCAATGATGGCTTATTAGAAGTAGTCATTATTACGGCTGAGACCAAACTCGCCACTGTGGATGCCATGATTGATTTATTTGGTTCTGGACTGACTAAAACTCCCATTCAACGAGAAGATACCCTAGGAGTACGCACGCGCAAAGTTAAAGTCGCCACTCATCCCCCTCAAAAAGTCGCCTTAGATGGAGAAATCATTGGCACAACCCCCATTGAAGTCGAATGTATTCCCCAAAGCTTGACAGTACTTGCACCGCCGCCGAATCAAAGAATCAATGATTAACCCATTGAGGACAACGGACTCACAAAGTCACTAATTTGATCGAAACGAAAGTCATGGATTAACTCGATGATTGCGGAGAATACAGCGCTTCGCGCGGTAATAGGTAATAGGAAAACCATTTTTCACGCTATAATGCCCATTCTTCCGGCTTTTCATGGGAAGGCACTCTCAAGGAAAATTTCGATTACTGTACCTCATAACATCGAAAAGTGCTGTATGTTCAGGGATTTCTAAACAATCGGCAATATTTTCTTGGGTGCGTTCGCCCATCTCATCTAATAACTGATAAGCGATTTTCTCTACTGATTTTTGATTGTTGTTAAAATAAATAGCCCACTAATCCCAATTTAATCTTTAATTTCCAATCAAGGGGTACGTTTTGTATCTTTCCCTATTGCCAAGAAATGGAACCCAAGTTACAACAGCCATAAGAGAGCATCAGAGGGAAGAGTAGGCAATGAAGATTTTATTGGTCGAAGATGATGAAGCCCTAGCTGAATTGTTGAAAAATGAACTGACTGCTCACCATTACTTGGTGGATGTGGCTTTTGAGGGGAACTCAGGATGGCAGCTTGCGGAAGGGATTATCTACGATTTAATTTTGCTCGATGTGGGATTGCCTCAATTAAATGGTATTGAATTTTGCCAGAAACGGCGCAAAAAAGGCGATCGCACTCCCATTTTATTAATGACGGCTCAAGACTCTAGCAACCAAAAGGTGACGGGTTTAGATGCAGGCGCGGATGATTACCTCATCAAACCGTTTGACTTACCGGAACTTCTCGCTCGAATTCGCGCTCTGTTGCGCCGGGGAAATAATACTCGACTCCCGATTCTCACCTGGGGTAAGTTACGTCTCGATCCCGGTAAATGCCAAGTTATGTATGGGCAAAATCAACTCAAACTGACAGCAAAGGAATATGAATTGCTGGAACTCTTTTTGCGTCATCCGGAACGTATTTTTAGTCAAAGTGCAATCCTCGATCATTTGTGGTGTTTTGATGACCCCCCGTCCGAAAATGCGGTACGCACCCATATCAAAAGTTTACGCCAAAAACTAAAAAAAGCGGGTACTGCGAACGATTTAATTGAGACGGTGTATGGTTTAGGTTATCGCCTCAAGGCTAGAAGTCAAGAGTCCTCTACCACCCAAAGCTCTGGCATTCCTCCCGCTTTTCTCTCTATTTGGGAGCGGTATCAGCATCAATATTGCGATCGCCTCAAAGTCATCCAAACGACCCTAGACCATATACCGACTGGTTTCCTCAATCCGGATTCCTTACACGATGCCATTCGAGAATCCCATACCCTGGCGGGTTCCTTGGGTAGCTTCGGTCTCATTCGGCTTTCTGAGGTAGCCCGGCAAATCGAGCATAGCCTGAAAACCGCTCAAGATCGAACAACGCTCCGAGATACCATAGCGCCTCAAATCGAGGAATTACATCAAGGTCTCACCCAGAATAGTCCAGAAAAACAGACTCCTCCCCCCCCACCAGAGATTCCCTTGCCCCATATTCTGACGATCGAACCTGACCCTATTTTTGCTCAAGCTCTTAAAGAACAAGCGATCCGCGCTCACCTCAATCTGAAAATGGTGTCTACCCTATCAGAGGGGAAAGAGCAAATGCAGCAACAGCGACCGGATCTGATTTTATTGGAGTTATCTCTACCGGAAACTTCCCCTACTCAAGTTTTAGAATGGATTACGTCCCTCTCTACTGCTCAACCTCCCATTCCGGTGGTGGTTATGACCGAGCAAAATACCCTGAACGATCGCGTAGCCGTAGCTAGAGCAGGAGGTCAAGGGTTTCTACAAAAACCAATTCTGGCACAGGAGGCGATCGCTTCGGTACGTCCCTTTTTAAAAGGAGATCAAACCCAATCGCCCCAATTACTCATTGTCGATGATGACTGCCAACTGTTGGCTTATTTGGAAGACATCCTCACACCTTGGGGTTTTGAGATTACTTCTCTTGAGCATCCCCAAGCCTTTTGGCAAATCCTACAACACATCCAACCTGATTTAGTGCTGCTGGATATTGAAATGCCTGAAGTGACGGGAATTGATCTGTGTCAAGTGCTGCGGAATGACCCCCAATGGATGGCG
Organism: Roseofilum sp. SBFL; assembly: GCF_017746885.1. Taxonomy (NCBI): domain Bacteria; kingdom Bacillati; phylum Cyanobacteriota; class Cyanophyceae; order Desertifilales; family Desertifilaceae; genus Roseofilum; species Roseofilum sp. SBFL. The sequence goes on from NZ_JAGHZH010000197.1 coordinate 59,734, forward strand.
CTTCCAGTGTTGTTTTTATCGAGTCATCAAGATTCTGAAACGATTCAACAGGTCTTTCTCGCGGGAGCTGATGATTATATCCAAAAACCGATTGTAGAACCTGAGTTAATTGCTCGCATTCTCAACCGGTTAGAGCGCCGAAAAGTAGGGTCGAAGGGCTGTTCACCTCTATTGGTTCAGCAATGTTTGCACCGCAACTAACCCACCCGTGAACAGAGATACAATAAAAAGATTCGGGTGTCTAGCCCTTATCAGGCGATCGGATATGGTATTTCCCAATTATCGATGCAATTCCTTAGAAGGAGAGAACCGCACTCAAGCATCAGAGCGGTTTAGGACTCAACTGGCAACTGATGCCGAAATCCATCAGGCTTTGTCTGTCCTGCAACATCTGATGCTCATTATCGATCTCGATCGCCATCAGATTAAAGTGATTCCCACCGATATACAGGCGGATTGGGTGCAACTGACGGTACAAGAATTATCCAGAGAGGGCTATTTATGCGCTATGGAAAAGGCGATCGCCACTCAAACTCCCCAATCGTTTCAATATCAGTTAACCCACACCAACCAACTTACCCGCTCTTTTCAAGCTCAAATTTATCCTTACGCTGACAATACCGTTCTTTGGGTTGCACAACCCCACGCCTCCCTCTCTCCTCCTCCAAGTTGGCCTTCTCTGCTAGCCGAGATTACCCTAAAAATCCGTCAGTCTTTAGATGTAGAGGAGATTTTAGAAGTTACGACGACCGAAGTCTGTAAATTATTACAAACTGACCGAGCCTTAATTTTACAACTCCAAAAAGATGGCTCGGCACTTGTGATCCAAGAATCGGTTGTTCCTGGATGGATTGCTTTATTCGGGCATAAAATTTATGACCCCTGTTTCCGAGCCTATGAATTCCACTATCTCCAAGGTCGAATCGGTCAATTAAGTCAGATTGAAACACTCTGTAAAGATTCCTGCTATCGAGATTTATTGGATTATTTTCAAGTTCAATCGAATTTGGTAATTCCGATTATTAGTCAAGATAAGCTCTGGGGCTTTATTGTCCTGCATCAATGTTCCCATCCCCGGGACTGGCAATCCTGGGAAATAGATTTTATCAATCAGTTAGGCAATCAAGTGGGGATTGCTATTAATCAATCTGAAATCCTGAAAAAAATGCAGGTTGTGGCACAAAAACTGACCTTTCATTTTGAAAATTCTCCCCTAGCGGTGATTGAATGGAATCATGAATTCCGGGTCAGTCAATGGTCTCCCCAAGCCGAGCATATTTTAGGCTGGGATTTTGCTGAAGTGCAAGGACAACATTGGTCTCAATTTCCGTTTATCTTTGATCCAGATTTAGAAGAGTTTAAGGAGTCTGTTTTTAGCCTCATTGATGGCAGTCAGGATCGCCAGATTTGTAGCTATCGGAATTTAACCAAAACAGGACAGGTCATTTATTGCCAATGGTATCATTCCGTTCTGCGCGATCGCGAAGGGAACGTGCTCTCGATTCTGTCCTTAGTGCAAGATGTGAGCGATCGCCACAAAGCTGAAACGGCTTTGCGCCAAAGTGAAGCCCATTTCCGCATCACCTTTGAACAGTCTCCCATTGGCATGAGCTTAAATAATTTAGATGGTACGGCTGTTCAACTCAATCAAGCCTATCTGAATTTATTAGGGTATAGCTTTGCCGAACTTAAGAAATTGCCCATTCGCTACTTCATTCATCCCGACGATCTGCATATCGATCAAGCGCTCTATCAGCAACTGATCGATCGGAAAATCGATCACTATACCATAGAAAAAAGATTGATCAACAAATCTAAAGAAATCGTCTATACTCTGTTCAAAGTCGCCTTAATTTATGACGATAATGGTGACCCCTTGCATCTGATTTCGCAAGTTATTGATATTAGCGATCGCCAACAAGTTGAAGAATCCCTCAGACAGAGTGAAGAACGATGGCAACTGGCGATTCAAGGCAATCATGATGGCATTTGGGATTGGAATGTACAAACGAATCAAGTCTTTTTCTCGCCTCGCTGGAAAGAAATGTTAGGCTATTCGGACGGAGAAATTAGTAATGATCTAGAAGAATGGACAGAGCGAATCCATCCCGATGATTTTCCCTGGGCAGTGCGAGCGATTCGCAAGCATTTTAATCAGGAAACGCCCTTTTATATGCACGAGCATCGATTACAGTGTAAAGATGGCAGTTATAAATGGATTTTAGACCGGGGCAGAGCCTTGTGGGATGAAGCCGGAAATGTGCTGAGGATGGTGGGTTCTCACACAGATATTAGCGATCGCAAGCAAGCAGAACAAGAGCTACAGCAAACGCAAAATTTCTTACAGACTATTATTGACTATTTACCGGTTGCCGTATTTGTCAAAGAAGGCAGACCGGACAAATTTGGACAGTTTAAGTTATGGAATAAAACCTGCGAGCGAATTTTTGGGTTAACGGCAGAGCAAGCCGTAGGTAGCACAGATTATGATTGGTTTCCCTGGGAACAAGCCGATGGATTTGTCTGTAAAGATCGAGAAGTTTTAGCCCGAGGAGAACCAGAAGAAATCCTGGAAGAACGGGTCGATAGTTATCCTCTCGGCCAGCGAATTTTACATACCATAAAAGTGCCCATTTATGGAGAAGAGTATGAGCCAGAATATTTACTTTGTATTTCCGAAGACATTACCGATCGCAAACAAGCGGAGGCTGCCCTACGAGAAAGTGAGGCTCGCTACAGTTCCCTCACCAATGATGTGCTAGATAAATCCGCCGTCGGTATTTTTATCCTGGATGCCAACTTTAAGGTGGTTTGGGTGAACCAAACCCTAGAAAACTTTTTTGGAATTCATCGGGAAGAGATTATCGGCCGGGATAAACGAGAGCTAATTCGCGATCGCATTCAATACTTCTTTGCCGATCCTCAACAGTTCAAAGATACAGTCTTAGCCACCTACGACCATAACACCTATACCAAGAACTTTGAATGCCATATTCTCCCAGCTTCCGACCGTCAAGAACGATGGTTAGAACACTTGAGTCAACCCATTGAATCCGGTCTATACACAGGGGGTCGCATCGAACATTACACAGATATTAGCGATCGCAAAAGCAATGAAGCCGAACTCCATCGCCTCAACCGCGCTCTCCATACCCTCAGCAACTGTAACCAGGCGATCGTGTCAGCGATGCGGAGCATTATCGTCCGTTCCACCTACGAAACTGACCTACTCCAGAATATCTGTGACATCCTCGTGAACCTGGGGGGATATCGCCTCGCTTGGATTGGCTATGTACAACAGGATACCGAAAAAAGCATTACCCCCATGGCCAAAGCTGGGTATGAAGAGGGATATCTTGACCAGCTCCACATCACTTGGGCTGATACTGAACGAGGCCGAGGCCCTACCGGAACTGCTGCCCGTACCGGTCAACTTTGTGCGTTCCAAAACATTCTTACCAATCCTCACTATACTCCTTGGCGAACCCAAGCCAAGCAACGGGGCTATCGTTCCTCCATTGCCCTTCCCCTGAAAACTGACCAAGGCGTATTTGCTGTCCTCAACCTGTACTCTAGCCAACCCGATGCCTTTGATGCCTCTGAACTTCAGCTTCTGTGCGAATTAAGTGAAGATATCACCTATGGGATTATAGCTCTGAGAACCCATCACGCTCACGCTGAGAGTGAGGAAAAGTTCCGTCAACTGACTGAAAATACGGATGATGTGTTCTGGATGACCACGGCGAGCCTCGACCAAATACTCTATGTGAGTCCCGCCTATGAAAGGATTTGGGGACGCACTCAACAGAGCCTCTATGAACGGCCCCAGTCGTTTGTAGAAGCCATACATCCGAGCGATCGCCCTAGGATTAGCGCCATTCTCCAATCTTCCTATACTTTCGATCTCGAATATCGCATCAGGCAACCCAATGGCAACCTTCGCTGGATTTGGGATCGAGGCTTTCCCATTTTTGATGCCAACGGCAAGGTGTATCGGCGAGCCGGAATTGCCAAAGATATCACCACCCGTAAAGAAACGGAAGAACTCCTGCGTAGTACGAATGAACATCTAGAAGTCCGAGTCGCCCAACGGACGGCTGAACTAGCCTCAGCCAATCACCGGTTGCGAGAGGAACTCGAACAAAGACAACGGACGGAAACTCAACTTCGTAACTCCCACAAACAATATCGCACCCTCGTGCAGAATTTTCCCCAAGGGGCGGTATTCCTGTTCGATCGACAGTTCCGCTATACCATTGCTGACGGAGTTGGATTAGCCGCTATGGGATTGGACGGCGATCGCCTAGAAGGTCAATTAATTAACCAAGTCCTGCCGGCTGACCTCTTGCAAAACACCGAATTTATCTATCATTCTGCCTTAGTAGGGCAAACCGTGGCCACAGAAATCACCTATCAAGAACGAACTTACCACTATCGCGCTAATCCCCTCAGAAATGAACAGGGCCAGATTTTTGCTGGCATGGTGGTGATGCAGGATATTACCGCCCAAAAACAAAGTAAGGCGATTCTGGAGGAAGCGGAACGCCGATGGCGAACCCTACTGGAAAATGTACGCTTGTTGGTTGTGGGACTCGATCGCCAGGGAAACATTGAATATGTTAATCCTTTTTTTGCCGAATTAACGGGCTATAAAGCCTCGGAAATCATCGGCAAAAATTGGTTTGACACCCTGATTCCAGCCCATGCTTGTTCCAAAGTACGCCGTGCTTTCCAAGCGATGCTAACTCCCGAAGGGAATCCCCATTATCAACATACTTTGCTGACCCAGTCTGGGGAAGAGAAAAAGATCGCCTGGAATAACACCCAACTCCATAATGCCCAGGGAGAGGAGATCGGGACCATGAGTATTGGTGAAGATATTACCGAACGTTACGCTATTGAACGGATGAAAGATGAGTTTATTTCGGTGGTGAGCCATGAATTGCGTACCCCCTTAACCTCCATTCATGGAGGGTTAAATTTATTATCCACTGGCTTAGTCGATCCAAGTTCCGCCAAAGGAAAGCATGTGATCGATATTGCGGCTGAGAGTGCAGAGCGTTTAGTGAGATTGGTCAATGATATCCTGGAATTAGAGCGCCTAGAGTCCGGCAAGATTCGTTTACAAAAACAGGCGATCGCTGTCAACGAATTATTACGGCTTGCTGTAGAGCAAATGCAGGTGATGGCCAGCCGCGCTAGAGTGACCCTTGTGGTTTCAGAAGAGACTTCAGGCATAGAGTTTTATGCGGATTTAGACCGTATGTTACAAGTGCTAACCAATTTGTTAAGCAATGCAATTAAGTTTTCCGATCCAGGAAGTCAGGTTAGGTTAACAGCCATCCTTGGCTCTCCTAGCGATCGGATCGGCGATCGCCAGCCTTATTGCAGCCTGCCGTATTCCCCCTGTTGGGACTCCCCCCACCTCATCTTTACCATCGAAGATTGGGGGCGAGGAATTCCAGAAGATAAATTGGAGTCCATTTTTGAGCGTTTCCATCAAGTCGATGCTTCTGATTCCCGTCGTAAGGGAGGCACAGGTTTAGGTCTAGCCATCTGCCGCAGTATTGTGGAGCAACATGGAGGACGGATTTGGGTAGAAAGCCAATTAAACCAAGGGAGTCGGTTTTCGCTTTGCCTATCCATCTATAGCCAAAGAGAGGGATAAATCATGGCCAACAAACGGATTGTAGTCATTGATGATGATGATGGCGTACGAGAAATTATTCAGATTTCCCTCGAAGCAGCAGCAGGATGGGACGTAATACCCGCTTCGTCAGGTCAAGAGGGCATAGAACAGGCCGCTTCTCAACAGCCGGATGCCATTCTTTTAGATATGATGATGCCCGGTATGGATGGTAAGGCCACCTATCAAGCCCTACAAGCCAATCCCTTGACCCAAAACATTCCCACCATTCTCCTCACAGCCAAGGCCAAAAATAGTGAAAAACAGCAGTTTATTGAAGATTTAGGGGTTACTGGGGTGATTACTAAACCCTTTGATGCCATGGGGTTAGTGCAACAAATTTGTTCGCTTCTCAATTGGTCAGAAATATAGCCCTCGGTACTAGGGAGTCAGCAGTCGAGAGTAATACAATCTTCTTCTCATCCCTGCGCCTCCCCATCCCCCTAACTATCTGAAGAATTGTTAAGTTTTATCCCCTGTACAAACAGAATCACAAAATCCTCACATTTGTCTCTTAAAGTTTGGGAGCATGGATCAAATCAGAGGTCTAAACACTGATGGGCGATAGATTGTGGAGTTAAGAGAGTGATGCATCCTAAAATTCTACTCATTGAACAAACTGGAGAGCTTCAGAAGTTGCTCCATAACATTTCAGAATTGAAAGCCTTTAACTTCATTTCCACCAGTGAGCCTTCCTTAGCTTTACAGTTGTGCGATTATCTATCCCCTCATCTCATTGTTGATCCTTGAATTACCTCAGAGGAGAAGACCTCATGTTAGAAATCAATTGTCCTTGTTGCTCCTACCCATTACTCAGACATATTCGATCTACAGGAATGTATTGGTATTGTACTCACTGTCATCAAGAAATGCCTGTTCGTTTGAGTCGGTCCTTCGAGATCGATCTCTCGCTCACTTCTCCCTTTATTGAGGAGTGGATCGGGGAGAAACATCAAAACATGTTGGTTGTGAGTGCATAAATCCAAACGACTTGTTGATTGTTTTACTATTGTTTCACTAAGGAGGATTCATCAATGTTATATCCCCAAACCTTGGATAGAAAAAACTGGATGTTGTGTTACTACAAAAACGACAGTCATTCCGTTCAAATCTTAAAAATCGATAACGCAGAAAATTGGTACTTTGAACGGCTCGTTGATCCAGAAGAACGATTGGTTTTTGAAGCTCCAGAAATGGCCCAACTCCAAATTCACTATCAATTCACCAGTGACTATCACAGGGTAGAAATTATTCCGTGCGATCAAATTCGAGTCCGATATGGGTTAGAGTCAGAACCGGTTGGGAAATCTAGCTTAAAAGTGGTTTCAATTAATCGTAGTGCTTAAAATAATTGATTGTTTTTAGTTAAAAGGCCCGCCTAAAATAACTTTTGCCAGGGCATTGATGACATCGCTTGCCGATTCTTGACTCAAAGAATCATACCAGTTTCGAGTCACCATCATATCCTTTCCATAAATAGTATCCGTGCGCTTTCTTGCCTTCAAAACTAATTCTGCTGTCCGAGTTTTGCGGGCGACTTCATAGCGTTTTAAAGCATCCGCAACACTGATATTAGTGGTGATCAAATAGCGACATAAAACTGCCGCATCCTCCATTGCTTGACAACCCCCTTGACCTAAAGTCGGGGTGGTTGCATGTCCCGCATCTCCAAGTAGAGCAATCCGTCCTTTAACTAAAGTCTTTAAGGGATTTAGGTCATGAATCTCTAAGCGATTTGTGGCTAAAGGATTCAGGGTTTGAATTAAAGTTTGTACCGGATTTGCCCATCCTCGGAAAATATCTGCCAATTCCTGTTGGCGATTTTCCGGTGTAACCCCTGTCCCTTTTTCCATGGGACAACCAAAGAAAAAATAAAACCGCTCTCCTCCTATCGGCATCAGGGAAGCGCGTTTACCTTCTCCCACATAAATTACCCAGCAATCTGGATCGATTTCTTGTGCTTCTGCCTCGACTATACCATTCCAATTTACATATCCTGCATATCGAGGCTCACTGCTCTCTCCCGTCACCAGCGGACGAATCATGGAGTGAATCCCATCAGCAGCAATTAACAGATCTCCACGAGTGGTTCTGCCATCTTCAAAACTGGCGGTTACGCCATTTTCATCTTCAGCAACACTCACACAGTTACAATTGAGCGTTACATTTTCTTCTCCTACAGTTTGCAATAATAACGCTTGTAACTCTGTCCGGGAAACGGGATAGGGGCGCTGTCCCACTTGGGCAATTAAGGGATGTAAATCAATGGCATTGAATAGGGTATCCTGGTGGGAGCGATACTCCATCCGATTCATCCTTCCACCAATTTTGATCATCTCTTCTGCCAACCCTAATGAATTGAGAACCTTAATCCCATTTGACCATAAGGAAATTCCTGCACCGGCTGGGCGAAATTCTCGTACCCTATCATAGATTTCAATTTCATATCCGGCTTGTTTGAGGGCAATTCCGGCAGTTAATCCACCGATTCCTCCGCCGATAATAATTGCTTTGAGATCGTACATAATATTAATTCACCATTAATCATTAACCCTGCCCATTACCAGCGCGTAGCGCACGATATCGACTCAGGGCAATTAAGGGAAAAAATTGGGCGTAAAAGTGGTATTTGATATAGAAGTGGCAGGGGAAACCGGTTCCGGTAAATTCGGCTTCTTCCCATTGTCCATTGGGCAGTTGGGAGGAGAGTAAATAGTTAATTCCCCATTCTAAGGTATCCCAGGGAAAGGTTCCCGTGGCTTCTCCGGCCGCTAATAATCCGATTAATGCCCAAGCTGTTTGGGAGGGGGTGCTAGTGCCGATGCCTTTTAAGCTGGGGTCATGATAACTGCGGCAGGTTTCGCCCCATCCTCCATCGGCATTTTGGCAGGAAATGAGCCAGTTGGCGGCTTTGGTAATGTGGGTTTTATGGTTATCTGGAGCAATGAGGGCGAGGGCAGAAAGTACGCCACTGGTTCCATAAATGTAGTTTACGCCCCAACGGCCAAACCAACAGCCTTCGGGTTCTTGTTCTTGTTGGAGATAGGTTAAGGCTTTGCGGGTGCGCTCACTTCGACTTTGCTCAGTGAACTGTGTTGAGAGCTGCTCAGAATGGGGTTTTAATTCGCCGAGCATTTCTAGGACTCTGGCGGTGACATCGGCGGTGTTGGGATCAATCATGGCTTTGAGGTCTGCGTAGGGGAGACTATTTAACCAATCTTGATCGTTATCGATGTCAAAGGCTGCCCATCCACCACCCTGACATTGCATGGTCATAATCCAGTTTACACAACGGGCGATCGCGCCCCATTTTTTTTCTTCGTCGGGTAGCTCTAACCCGATTAAACTCATGACTGCTGCGGCCGCATCGTCGAGATCGGGGTAAAATTGGTTGTCAAACTCGAATGACCAACCGCCGGGTTTACCGACTCTGTTTTTAATCGCCCAATCTCCATAGGCTAACACCTGTTTATCGAGTAACCATTCTCCTCCTTTAACAAGTGCGGGATGGTTAGGTGCTAATCCCGATTCTACCAGGGCGCGTAATACCCAAATGGTATCCCAAACGGGGGAAACACAGGCTTGGGTGCTATAGATGTCTTCGGTTTCGATACAAAATCGGTCTACGGCGGCTAATCCCTGTTGCACAAAGGGGTCGCGGAGGCTGTACCCTAGACAGTGGAGGGCGAGCATGGAGTTGAGCATGGCGGGAATAATGCCACCCCAGTCTCCACTGGGTTCTTGGCGCTCTAATACCCAGCGCTCGGCGGCTTGGAGTCCTTCCTGACGAAAGGGCACCCAATCTAATTCTTCTGCGAGTTTAAATCCTTGGTCAAACCAGACAAAGATATCGGTCCAATCTTGGTTTTGGGGGAGTTCATAGCGGACGTTGTGGATACCTTCGCTGTAGAGTTCATTCAGGTTAAAGTCGGGGGTAATGCGATAGACGGGGCGGCGATCGCATACAATAATTAGAGGAACGGTGCTACTTCTAGCCCAACTGGACAGTTCATAGATATTGAACCAAAATTCATTGGGCAAGAGCATCACCCAGGGGGGAATAGATGGCACGCCGCGCCAGTCATAACATCCCAATAGGGCCAGATGAATCTTGGTAAAAATGCGGCTTTTGCTGATGCCTCCCTTTTGCAGAATTAGGGTTTTGGCTTTTTGCAATGCGGGGTCAGATGCAGGTACACCCAGCAGTCTGAGGGCCATGTACGCTTCGATGGAGGTACTCAGGTCTCCCCCATCGCCATAATACAGTTCCCAGCCGCCATGGTCTCGTTGTTGCGATCGCAGATAAGCTTCAGTTTTATGCAGCGGCCGGGTTTTGTCTGTTCCCCAAATTTTATGCAACATGACCATCTCTGCGGTGATGGTAACATTCGATTCGAGTTCCGCCCACCAGTACCCTTGGGGATATTGTTGAGAAAGGAGATAGGTTTGACTGTTTCTAATTGCCTCTTCGAGGGTAACAGAAGGCTTGGAATTGATAGCTGTTTGGCTTGACATGGGCGTTGAGTATGGCGATCGCAGAGTCATTCTACCGCAACTGCTGCTGATTCACAAAACTAAAATCGAAGTCATAAATTGTTACACGATACTGGTTTTGGGTATGCTAAACTAAAGCACATCCGTGCGATCGGTAGTTTGATTTTCTGTTCTCTTCATAAAAATCATTTTAACTATCATGACTCATTCAGCACCCAACCCCCAGGCACAAACTTCTCCAACGATTCAAGAGCATAATCTTGATGAAACCCAAGCTGTTTCATCCCCCGAAACGATAGGAGAAAATAATACTGAGAATGAATCTCCAAAAAGGGATATCGATTTGTGTTTAATTAAGCAGAAAATTGCTGAAGATATTGCTCATAAAATAGCTCAGGAGTACTCCGAGAATTTAAGTGGAGAAGAATTGGAGAAATTTTTCTCAGAAAAAAATGACCATGACGACTTTGAAAATTTAAGAGAATTCTTACGAAACAACAAATATCATGAATTAATTTCACCTAAAAACTGTTTTCAAAAATGGAAGCATCACTTCAAGTGGTGGGAAGACTTCAAGACGATTGTCCCTACTGCGCTCCTTCTGAGTTTATCTGCTGGTCTATTTGGTATTTACTCAAACCATGAAGCGAATTTAAGAGAACAAAACACCTCTAAAATTCTTAACGATCAAAGAATTGTTGAAGGATATATGAGTCACATTAAGGAAATAAAACTTTCAAAAGATTACATTCAAGAAAAAGAGGGAATTCAAAAGGAAGAAGAAAATGTCTTTATGCAAGAAAAAGAGGATCTTCAAGAGCAAGAAGAAAATATTTTTATTCAAAATTTGACTTTGGTTACCTTGCGAGAGTTGAGTGAAGGAACAGACAGAAAAGCTAGAATTGTTCTTTTTTTGTATAGATCGGGAATCTCAATCAATAACAAAAATGACTCTTGTAATTCAAGCGATCTAGAAGAAGATTTTTATTCCTATAAATGTGAATTTTACAAGACAGCAAATCTGAAGTTTGTCGAATTCAAAGGATTAGTTCTGAAAAATATTAATTTAGCTAAAGCAGATTTAAGAGGAGCAACTTTTCCCAATACAAACTTAGAACAAGCAAAATTTTCTTACGCGGATTTTTCCTGTGATATGATTAAACAACCAGGTCCTTTTTCGTGGTTTCCTCTTTCAGAAGATGAGATCGAAATCCTAAAGTGTGCTGATTTAAGCGAGGCTAACTTAACCCGTGCTGATTTAAGCGAGGCTGACTTAACCCGTGCTAAATTAGAGCGTGCTGACTTAACTGGTGCTGACTTAACTGGTGCTGACTTAATTGGTGCTGACTTAATTGGTGCGAAATTAGCTCGTGCTGACTTAACCGGTGCTGACTTACAGGAAGCTCATTTAGAGTGCAGTAGCTATAATAATCGAAGGTCTAATACAAGTAAAACTAATGCTCCTAAAGACCAGTGTGCCGATCTAACTCGAGCGAATCTAAGTAAGGCTCAACTCTCTAAGGCTAATTTCACTAAGGCTAAGTTGAATGGTGCTGACCTAACTGGTGCTATTTTAATTGGTGCTAACTTACAACAGACTACACTACATGAAGCTTGCGATCATCTAGATAATAAAAATCCAGAAGTTAAGAGTAATAAATGTTTTAAGCGAGTTCCAGCGAAACTAATTAAGGCGAATCTAAGGAATGCCGATCTAACAGGTGTTGATTTAAAAAATGCTGACCTAACTGATGCAAAGTTAATTAATTCTAAATTAACTGGTGCTGACTTAACTGGTGCTGACTTAACTGGTGCTGACTTAACTGGTGCTGATTTAACTGGTGCTGATTTAACTGGTGCTGACTTAACTGGTGCTGACTTAACTGGTGCTGATTTAACTGGTGCTGATTTAACTGGTGCTAAGTTAATCAATGCTAATTTGAAAAGATATCATTTAATTAAGAATATAGAAGAAAAAATTAGTAAAGATTTGAGTGATTCCCCCCAAAGTCCTTTGCGATTTAAGGAAGAAATACTAGCTAAAATACAGCACGATGTTGCACTTAGCAAAAGATGGGAAGAGTTTCAAGAAAAAATCAAAGAATCGACTATATCAGATAATCCATTGGAAGGACGAAAGATGGCAGTAGAAAAATTCAAAGAAGATCTACAGAAATATCGAGGGATAACGAATCTAACGAATACTAAGCTTATAGGTACTGACTTGACAGAGGTTAAGTATGACCAAACTATGGAGGTAAACGGTGCAAAGTTTATTAATAATCCAGGAATATCTGAGGAATTAGAAAGCTTTCTAATCGAAAAAGGAGCCAGGAAAGGTTATATTTAGGCTAGAATTGGCTACCCATTTTGATTTTTAATGGATATGACTTCTCCAACCAGTAAACACGGTCTTATTAGTCGGGTACTTTCTCCTGCCTTACAACTGTGGCTCAAATCCCAAGCTGAAGATATCCAAGATTTGCATCTGAGTATTGATGCCGGCGATCGCCAAATTCTATCAGGTCTCATTCCCCACGTTGCCGTCCAAGCCAGTCAAGCCACCTACCAAGGACTCCATCTCAGTCAAATCGATCTCGAAGCTCAAACCATTCACACCAACTTACCCCAAGTTCTGCGGCGCAAACCCCTACGTTTGCTCGAACCCATCCTCGTCACGGGACAACTGCAAATTACGGCCCAAGAACTGCGGAACTCTCTGATTCCTGACGGTTTGCTCTCCCAAGGACTCACTGAATTGTTGCGAGAACTCCTCAAGGCGAGTGGAGCAGATGGAGAGCGCCTTCTAGCTGCCTCTGTACCCCAGTGGCAGAGCATTACCCTAGGCGATCGCCAACTCACCCTCGGTGCCACCTGGCCCCAACCCCACGATCCTGAAGCTAGTCTGAATATAGATAGCTCTCTAGAGCTAGTTGAAGGCCATTTACTCCGCTTTCATCTCCTAAACATTCAAGCTCCTGATGGACTATTTCCTAACCCTTTAAATAGCCTAGAAATAGAGTTAGGGACTGAAGTCGCCCTTCAACAGCTCTACCTCAGTCCCAAAAAAGTTTTCTGTATGGGTCAAATTACTGTTCTGCCTTAACTTCCTGGGGATAACAGGGGCAAAACCAAAGTGACAAAATAATACACTAAAGGCGCAGTAAATACATAACTATCGGCCCGATCCAGAATGCCACCATGACCAGGAAGTAGCTCGCCAGAATTCTTAATTCCCGCATCCCGTTTCATCATCGACTCAGTTAAATCACCAAGCAAGCTGGCAATACCAATCATTAAACCCAAGGTTAACCCAGTGAATTCCCAGTAGGGCCAATGGAGGAAATATGCCCCACCCATAGCCACAATGATACTACCAATCACCCCACAAACAGCTCCTTCAACAGTCTTTTTAGGGCTAATTTGCGAGAGTCGAGTGCGCCCCCATAACTTCCCAAACGCATAAGCGCCAATATCGGCAGCCCAGATACAGACGAACGATAACACAGTTAACTTAAAGCCCATGGGCACCTCCTGCCAAGCAGGCCAATGATTGGGAAGGGCTAAACTCCATTGCAAACTAGAAGTTTCGCCCATGGAGCGCAACCTGACCCAATAACTGGGCAAATAGCCACAATAGAATAAGCCTAAAATAGAAGAGGCAATATCGGCGATCGTCGCTAACTTCGGTTGAAAGAGTAAATAAAAACAAATCAACGTACCGGCAACCGGTACAACTGCATCGGCTAAAGAAGACGAAATCGTACAGATGACCAACAAAATCTGGGTAATGACCACAGTAGTCTTGGCGGCTGGGAGAATGCCCTTCGCCCGCACCATTTGAAAATATTCCCATTGACCGAGATAAACGATAATCCCAAATCCCAGGGTAAAATACCAGCCCCCCAAGAATGTGACCGATAGGGCAATGGGAATAGCCACTAAACCCGTGATTACACGAGTCCAAGGGAAGGTGGAATTGGGGTGTTGAGGAGATAATAAAGAGTTTCCGGACATTAGCAAGGTTAAGAAGATTTAAGAAATCCTTTAGGACATTATAATCTATACGCCAGGATCGGGGATAGTGGAGATAGGGCGAATAATGAGGAAACCCAGAAATTGGAAAAGATTGAGTACCATAATCTAGAGAATCGACACATTAGTGGCTGGAACAAATTCTCCGATCCAGGAAGAGTCTTCCTTAAATATCTACCTCCACCCTCCCTACTATTGAGCCTCCTTGTCACCCCTTAAGTGTTCAAAGACAATGGTTAAGGGATTCGTTCGGAGATTCAACAGAACATTTTTGATCCATTCTTTACCACAAAGATTGGTCAAGAGACGAGATTGCGATTATTCGGTTAATTACAGCGCTTTGTGATGTTGTGAAGTACAATATCAAACTCTTAAAGCCATGTACCACAACCCTATTATCTATGGACTACCGTGAAGGGCTATATCGTACTATTCAGAAACATCAAGGAAAATACACGTGAGTTCCGAACTTAGAAGAGAGAGTATAATCACTCTCTTTAGATCTTTTTTAAGAAGGTAAAAAAATCTGGGATAGGGGTAACTTTATGATGAATTCTGTCCCTTTTCCCACTATAGATGAAAACATCAAATGTCCTGCATGTTTCTCAGTAATAATTTTATAACTAATTGATAATCCCAGTCCTGTTCCTTTGCCAATGGGCTTGGTCGTAAAAAATGGATCGAATAGTCGGGAATGTAATTCAGCAGGAATACCGGGGCCATTATCTATGATTTTGATGGCAATCCAGTCCCGATCTTCTTGAGACGTTTCAATGACAATGGTAGGTGATTGCTCTTCTTTCTTCTGTGCAGTAAAGTGTTCCTCTAAAGCATCGATTCCATTACTCAAAATATTCATAAAAACTTGATTAAGCTGACCGGCATAACATTGAATTGGAGGAATAGAACCATATTGTTTGACAATTTTGATCTCTGGTCGTTGACCTTGAGCTTTGATACAACTATTCAAAATCATTAATGTACTATCTATGCCGAGATGAATGTCTACGGCTTTGACTTCTGATTCGTCTAACCGAGAAAAATTCCGTAATGATAAAATTATTTGTTTCAACCGTTGTGTCCCTATCTGCATAGAATCTAACAAGCTGGGTAAATCTTCAGCAAGAAAATCCAAATCGATATCTTCTATCATAGCTTGGATATTTTCACTGGGTTCAGAATATTCTTTTTGATATTCACACACCAAATTAAAAATATCTTCAAAATATGTTTTTGCATATTGTACATTCCCATAAATAAAATTAACTGGATTATTGATTTCATGGGCAACTCCTGCCACTAATCGTCCTAAACTGGACATTTTTTCGGTTTGTACTAATTGCAGTTGAGCCTGTTGTAATTCTTGTAATAACTCTTCTAACTCCTTATTTTTAGTGTCAACATTTAATTGAGTCCATGTGGCAATTGATAAGTACATCACTAACGAACCAGTTCCCAATAAACCTAAGGCCAGTACACTTGCAGCTCGCCAATTCAACAGGGAATGAGGGGAAGCGGGCAAGACGAGCAGGGAAAGTTCCTGTCGATCCATATTCATTGAACGAATACAGAATTGCCATTGAGATTGATAGGGACAGGGGTTAGACTCTCGCCATGTCCCCAATCCAGACTCTAGTTTGCTTAACTGTGCTACATCTGGAGATTGGGTGAGGGTTTCGTTGTCAGATTTATAGGCCATTAAAAATCCTTCACTGGCACTGACCCTCGTTTTATTTAAAGCTGAATCTAACTGATCTTCGGGTAGGCCATAGATATAAAAATCGATGTTGTTTAGATTGAGGTTGTAAAGTGCTGCTTCTAGCCAAGTTTGCAATTCGTATAAGCCAAATACCGCTCCTTGAAATACCTCATTCTCATCGAAGACTGGATAGTAAATGAGAAAGCCTGGCTGGCCATTTTCTAGGGTGACTAATGGAGTGGTCACGCTCAGTTCCAAATATTCTGCCCGATCTAAGGCCTGCAACCGTTTGAGATCGGCTGCTGCGTCGGAGCCAAGATAGTCTTGCAGTTCATCTAAAGGCTCGATATATGTGGTTGGAAAGTGAATGGTACGATCGCCGGCTGCAACCCGATCGCCGCGATCGCTTAATTCGACGATCTCGTAGAATTGCTGCTCATAGCTCTGCCGTTGTTGAGCTTCGACTCTTTTCGCCCAGCCTAGCCCCAACAAGCCATCATAGTAGGGCAACAAGGTTTGAGAAAAATTTTGAAATTCTTTCTGATTTACTTCTGAGCTGGCATTAAAAAAAGCACCCATAGAGCGAGTTAATTGGGTATAGCTATCCAACTTGCTTTGTAGCTCAGTGACTAAAATGGTCGATTGTTGCTCAAACTTCTCTAAACCTTTAGTCACTTCCCATCGGTACACCAGTATGCTGGCTGTAATTGAAAGGACAATCCCAATAAAACCGACAATACCGGTTGCTTTATAATGTTTGAAGAAGTACAACAAAGTTTTTAGCACTATTAAAAAATAGTTGCAATAAAAGCAGTGACTTTCTCATTATAGTTCCCTAGTTGAGTTTTGTCCCTCAGAAAGTTAAGAAAAATGGAAGGAGCTTTTCACCTTTCCTTGGGTAGCCCACAAATAGTGTGATTTAATTACTTTCTGTCCATATTTGGGACTTGACAAAATGTCCATTATATATAGATTTCACCCTTGAGTAATGAGTAAGATGAACTTTTAGACTTGATTTATCGTCTTTTGGAAATATAGAGACAATACCTGAATTCTGTCTTCCTGAAGTCCAAGGGAATGGGATGAATAGTGAATTAGGTCTTCAGACCATAGCTGAGTTTCTATAGAACTCCCCGCTCAATGGGGTGAAGGAGAAGGTTATCATGTTCAACAATCGTAGAATTGTACCGATCGCGATCGTATTCTGTTTAGGGATGAATCCTCTTTATAGCGATGGGTCCGATTATCCCCTTTCGTCCAAGCAACCCCTGGACTCTTTTTCGACTTCAGACCAGAGTCAGCCGAATCGAATCAAACCCTTGGTCAATCCAGAAGCCAGAGATCAACGGGGAGGACGAGGGGATTGTACCTGGTTAGGATGTTAGCCCAATTGCCTATTTTCTATTCTCTAGCGCGTCACCATACATAAACTTATGACTTTAGATTTAGGGCGATTTTACCAAGCCTGCAATCCATCTGCACCATTAGACTTGGGCGATCCTGACAATAGCCGCTATTATATTGATTTTTCTTCTGTGCGGGGGGGCAAAATTGTCAAAGCATTGGGTCGTACCATTATCACCCTATCCCCCGATCGCCCCACGTGCCAACTGTTCACCGGCCATATTGGATGCGGAAAATCCACCGAACTATTGCGCTTAAAAGCCTTGCTAGAGGAACAAAACTTCGAGGTGGTCTACTTTGAGTCCTCTGAAGACCTAGATATGGGCGATATTGACATTACCGATATTTTATTGGCGATCGCCCGTCAAGTCAGCGAACATTTACAGCAGCGCTCCATCCAACTGCAACCGCGCACGTTCAAAACCCTGCTCAAAGACGCGGTAGACTTTCTCCAAACTCCCATTGACTTAAGCGCCGAAGCATCCATTCCTGGAGTAGGAGACATCAGCGCCAACAGTAGCGGTGAACTAGAATTCTCCCTTCCCCTCGGTATTGCCAAAATCACAGCCAAAACCAAAGAAAGCCAAAAACTGCGCCATCGTCTTCGCAACTATCTCGAACCCCGCACCGCCAGTATTTTAGAAGCCATTAACCAAGAACTCCTGCAAGTCGCCACCGCGCAACTCAAGCGTCAGGGGAAAAAAGGATTAGTCGTCATTATCGATAACCTCGACCGGGTACATAATCAAGCAGGGCCTACTGGACGACTCTTACCTGAATATCTGTTTATTGACCGAGGTGCGCAACTGCGTCAACTCGACTGTCATCTCGTCTATACGATTCCCCTCTCCCTGATTTTTTCCAGTGAATGTGAAACCCTAAAAAACCGCCTTGGAGGAGGAATTACTCCCAAAGTTCTCCCCATGGTTCCGGTGAAAACCCGCACTGGAGAACCCTTCCCCAAAGGGATGCAACTCTTGCAGCATATGGTCTTAACCCGTGCATTTCCCGATCGCCCCTTAGAAGAGCAACAAGCCTGTATTTTAGAACTCTTTGACCACCCCGATACCTTAGATCGGCTCTGTGAAGTCAGTGGGGGTCACATGCGAAACCTCTTGGGAATGCTCTTTAGTTGTCTGCAACAAGAAGACCCGCCCTTTTCACGGGATATACTAGAGACAGTCATTCGAGACCGTCGGGATTATTTAACCACCTCGATTAACGATGAGATATGGGAACTCTTGTATCGAGTGGTCAATCAGCAAAGCGTACAAGGAGACCTCGAGTACTTGACCTTATTACGCAGTATGTTTGTCTTTGAGTACCGAGATGCTGAAGGCTCTTGGTTTGCCCTCAATCCAGCCCTATACGAGCATCAAAAGTTCAAGCAATGGTTAGCACAGAACAACAGTGGGAAGATTGCGACTTCATAGAGAATGAACGGGCCCTCAAACAGTTGGCCCGAGCTATTTCCCTGTCTCAAGGGCAATTTTCCTTAATTTTAGTACGCTGTAACTATGTCCAATTGCGAGAATACCTGTTAAAGCGTTTATCTGAGGCTCTAAAGGAGCGATCGCCAAAAATAACGGATGAAATTCCCCCATTTCGATGCTTGCAATTATCCCCAGACATTAACCATTTATATCACACGGTTAAAGCTGATTTTGCCCTGGCTGAAGATCGACTCTCTGCATTATTAGTCTTAGGTCTAGAATCCGTCATTAACTTAGAAGATATCTTAATTTCCACCAATGTTATCCGGGATGAATTTCGCAAACAACTCAACTGTCCCCTCGTTTTATGGGTCAACGATCGCCTACTCCATCAATTTTTGCAACTTGCACCCGATTTTGCCAACTTTGCCGCTAATCCCATCTCCTTCGATCTGACCACCGAAGCGCTCTCTACCCTGATTATCCAGAAAGCACAAACCTTACTCGACAATCTCTTAAGTCGCGAGCATAAACAACTGCTCGCATTTCCCCTGTCTTTTATTTCTCCCAAACAGGGCGGATGCGGCCAACATCGTGCAGAATTAGAATTTGCGCTCTCTACCCTGGAGCGCCGAGAAACTGTATTTGATGACAGTTTAGAAGCAAGAGTAGCGATTCTTTTAGGTCACGATCGATTGATGCAAGGGCAGATTGAAGGCGCGATCGATTCTTATCAAACCGCATTAAATTATGAACAACAGTTATCCCCTCAGCCCAATTTAGAGCATCAAGGCGTATTGCTCTTCTATCTAGGACTTTGTTACTTTTATCCTGCCCAAGAAAACCCAGAAAATCAGCAATTATGGGAACAGGCGTGGCATTATTTCTATCAAGCTATACAGTGCTTTCAAGATGCTGATCGGCAGGATTTAATAGCGCAAATGACGGGACAAGTCAGTGATGTACTGCAACATTTACAAGCCTGGGAAACTCTGGTAGAGTTTACCCAAAAGTCCCTTGATTTGCATCAGCAGTATGGTTTACCCATTCAGTTAGCTCTCGATTATGGTTTTTTAGGCAAACTCGCCCTAGAACAGGGAAAGTGGGAAATAGCCCGCGAGCAATTAAAGCAGTGTTTAGCAATTTTAGACTCAGCAGCAGACTCACCTGTTGACCAAGATTTACCGCCTTTACCACAAGGATTATATCCTCTCCTCTGGTCTCAGTTATTTCAATTACAATTAGTCCAATGTTTGCGTCATTTGAAGCACTATCAACAGGCGTATCAGACGTTAGCAGCAGCGAAACATAAACTAGAATATGCCATTACCCAAAGCAATGCTCGCCATGATCCACACCGGTATTTACGCTTATTGAAAGGGCTGCGATCGCTCTATTTTGATGAACAGTGTTATCGAGAAGCTTTTTCACTCAAACAAGAACAGCGCTCAGTCCAGTCCCAGTATGGATTACGTCCCTTTGTGGGGGCAGCCCAATTAAGACCCGCTCAACAAGCCTTAAATCCCCTCTTGGCTAATCGCATAGAAACTGATGCACAGGTTGGGGAAGTTGCTGAAGCGATCTCCACCTCTAACCGCCAAAAAGATGTGCAAAACCTCCTTTATCGGATTAGTCGTCCGGATTATAAAATAACGGTGATTCATGGCCCTTCTGGAGTAGGAAAAAGTTCGATTGTCAGCGCAGGATTAGTGCCCACGTTGCATCGAACCACTCTAGGAGATCGAATTCCAGTTCCGGTCGTTATGCGCGTATATTCCGATTGGATAGTCAACTTGGGAAAAGCCCTCAATCAATCCTTAAAACACTTTCAATTTACATCTAGAGAACTCTCGGATTATACCCCAGAAGCTTATCTACAAATCTTCGACCAAATTGCCGATCAAAGTGGCTTAATAGTACTCATTTTTGACCAGTTTGAAGAATTTTTCTTTGTTTGTACTGATCCTGAAAAGCGACAACGCTTTTATCAATTTTTAGAACAGTGCATCAATCAAGCAGGGCTGAAAATCATTTTCTCGATTCGGGAAGATTACTTGCATCATCTGTTAGAAATTGAACAAAATATATCCTTGGAGGCGATCGCCTGTAATTTACTCGATAAAAGTAATCGCTATGCTTTGGGCAATTTTTCCAAAGTACATACCTTTGAAGTGATTAAAAATTTGACTCAGAAGACTCAATTTGAACTGGATGATGATTTGATTGAGGCTTTAGTCAATGATTTATCAGTCGGAACCAATGAAGTCAGACCAATTGAATTACAAATTGTTGGCTCTCAACTTCAAGAGCTTAACATTACCACACTAGAGCAATATCTTCAAGTCGAATCTAAGCACAAATTAGTCGAGAATTTTTTAGAGTCTGTGATTGCAGATTGTGGAGAAAAGAACAAGTATCATGCCCGAAAAGTAGTTTACACTTTTATCGATGAAGACGACAATCGTCCCTTAAAAACAAAATCCGAAATTTTAGCCCAAATGGGTTCCGATCTTGCTCCAGAAACCCTAGAGCTAATTTTAGATATTTTCTTTGGATCGGGCTTAATCTATCCGATTCCCGAACAACCCGAACCTCGGTATCAGTTGGTTCATGATTATCTGGTTGAGTTTATCCAAAGTCAGAAACAACAGTTCATTAATCAGGAGCGATCCCAACTTCAGGAAGAAAACGACCAAAATCAAAAAGAAATTGAAGCCTTACGGGATGAAAATCTTCTCATTTCTCAAATCGCTGAAGAGCGCTATAAGGTAGTACAACAGGATTTGGAAGATTATATCCCTAATTCCAATCATTCTACGTCCGAGTCAGAATCTATAGACCAGGAGAAAAAACGCTTATCGAAAGGAAAACTCGTTCTGGAAAACTTGCGGCAAGAAAAAACATTATTAACTGCATTAGCCCAAGCAAAAGCGAAACATAAAAAGAGTGAACGACAGCGCAAGTTAATTGTGAATTCGCTCTTAGTGGGTGCGGGCTTTTTTATAGTAGGATTAGGAGGATTTGCCTGGAATGGGGTGATTAATCAGATTAAAACATTAGGGACATCTTCTGAAGCTTTAGTAGGACTCAATAATGAAATTGAAGGTTTAACCACCGGACTGAAGGCGGGAGAACAAATTAAAAGTACGCCATTTTTGCCTAAATCAGTGTCCGATACAATTGAGAAAACCCTATCCTATGCAGTTTATAGAATTAGTGAAGAAAATCGCTTAGAGGGACATAAAGATGGGGTTTATGCTGCCACTTTTAGCCCCGATGGTAAACTAATTGCAACCGCAGGGGAAGACCGCACCATTCGCATCTGGGATGAGCAAGGTAAGCCTTGTTTCACGATTCCCGGTCATCAAGATATTATTACCAGTTTGGTGTTTCTGGAGGATGGAAAATGGTTAGCCTCTGGCAGTTGGGATCATAGTATTAAACTGTGGAATTTAGGCAATTTTCCCGATTTAGGCAAGGTGGCAAACTTAGATCGGATAGAATATGTGGAATTAAAAGGTCATAGGGATCAAGTTATTGCTCTCGCTGCTCATCAAGACCCGAAGAATCCTTTGATTGCTTCAGCGAGTCGAGATAAAACCGTAAAAGTCTGGCGTAAAGATGGCTCGGAAGTAGTAACTTTATCCCATGATTTTCCTGTTTTAAGTGTGGTATTTTCTCCCGATGGTCAGTTGGTTGCCACGGCTAGTTTTGACGGCAAGATTCGCTTTTGGAGTTTGGATGGCTCGTTAGTGAAAACTTTTGTGGGCGAGCCAGAAGTGCAAGAAATATATAGCATGAGTTGGTCAGAAAGGGGACTTTTGGCGACTGCCGGTCAGGTCGTTGATGAGGAAACAGGACAGAAAAAAGGGACGGTAAGTTTTTGGACTGAGGAGGGCTTTCTTAAGCAAATTGAAGCCCATGAGGATACTGTTTTAGATGTACGATTTAGTCCCAATGGGAAACAGTTTGTGACGGCAAGTAAGGATAAGACCATTAAAATTTGGGGGGGGTTGGATAATAACAGTTTGCAAAAAACCTTAATTGGTCATACCCATTGGGTTCCCAAGGTGGGGTTTAGTCCTGATGGGAGTCGCATTGTTTCGGCTAGTTTGGATAAGTCGGTGAAGGTGTGGCGCTTGAATAAGTCCCTGATGGAGGTCTGGGATGGAGGTGGCCCGCTGAATGGGGTGAGTGTGAGTGGGAGTAAAATTGCTACGATCGGGGATTATGGCATGATTACGTTATGGCAACCGGATGGGACGGTGCTAAAGTCCTGGAAGGGTCATGAGGGACAGGTTTGGGGGGTTGACTTTACGCCAGATGGTCAGCAGTTGGTGACGGCAGGGGACGATCGCCAAGTGAAGGTTTGGAACCTAAAAGGTGAGCTGCTGCAAACGTTGGAGGGTCATCGGGATGTGGTTCTCAGTGTCAGCGTCAGTCCCGATGGAAAGTATATTGCTTCGGGAAGTAAGGATTATCGGGTGAAGTTATGGCGCACAGATGGGACGTTATTGAAAACTTTATTCACGGATAGTTCTGCTATTAATTGGGTCAGTTTTAGCCTCAATGGTCAGCTTGTGGCTGCGGCAAGCGATGAGGGACGAGTAAAATTATGGCGCACGGATGGCACTCAGGTGGGAACTCTGCGACATCGAGCTGGGGTGTGGGGGGTAACGTTTTCTCCTGATGGTCAGGCGATCGCCACTGCCAGTTATGATAGCCGAGTCAAACTCTGGAACCGACAGGGACAACTCTTGGGTGAACCCCTAGAACATGAGGGAAACACAGTCACCAGTGTTGCCTTTAGTCCTGATGGAGAACAGTTAGCATCCGCCAGCCACAACACCATTCGCCTCTGGCGCAAAGATGGAACCTTATTGCATGTGCTGACTGCAAGTTCCCATCGTTCGATTAATGGACTCAGTTTTACCTCCGATGGCAAAACCCTAATTTCTGTCGGTGGAGATGGACAAGTCACCCTATGGCATCTAGATCAGTTGGAACTCGACCAGCTCTTAGAAACCGGGTGTCAATGGTTACAAGGGTATTTGGAGAACAATCCCACGGGTCAAAAAGAGAGACTGTCTGTGTGTGATTGATTCTAACTCTCTTCTGATGCAATACTTTATCCTTACGCGACAAATACAGTTTAAAGCGATCGCACGTCATTCGCTGCTTCTAGTATAGGCGATCGCTCCCCCACAGCTCAGAAAGAGGCGAAGCCCTTGTACAACTCAATACACTTCATCATGGCTACCCATATCAATAAATACAGCAGTTTCCTCTTCTGTAAAGTAAAATAAGACTCGCTCATCATAATCGACACTGAAACTCCACAAATCTTTCAGTTTTCCAGATAATTTATGGGTTCTCAAGCTTGGAGTAAAGGGATCGATGACAAATTCTTCCAATTTTTGCCAAAATCTAGCTTCTAAATCAGGATTTCCCTTGATCCGTTTTTTAAAGGCACGCTTGAAGGAGGAACTAAAACTAACCTCCATCCCTATTGCTCAATCATTTGTTTGAGTTCGCTAATACTTGAGGAAAACTTGAGTTCCCCACGTTGTTCTTCTTGCTGTGCTAATTTAAAATTTTCAGTGATGAGATCGCGACGCTCTTCACGGATATACTGTTGCAGTAAGAGTTGCATTTCCTCTTTTTCATCCGTAGAGAGTTGTTTAACCACTTCGACAACATCATTAAAGGTCATTTTCTAGGGAACCTCAAAAAACTAATGTTCTAGTCAGATAGAGTAGGTGAGATCGCACATCATTCGCTGCTTCTAGTATAGGCGATCTCTGTCGCAAACTCTAGAGAGACGCTATCCCCTCCTTTGTACAGCAGCAGTTTAACTACAATACAGTAAAACTTAATACTAAATTTAGATATCTGTCCATTTCCAATTCTATATGCTACAATTAGGCTACATCCTGTAAACACTTATCATTTTATCAATTTTTATGGGTAGTACAACAAATCAGCACTATGTCCCTCGCTTTTATTTGAAAAAATTTAGTAACTTATCTAGTGGAAAATACAAAATATATTTGTTCGATAAATTTAGAGTGAAGGAAAATATACATTTTAGTAACATAAAAAATGTAGCCACATCTAATGGATTTTATGACTTCCCCATAGAATCCGAAAAGTTTTTTGATGGCCACAATATTCATCCAGAAACATTAAGTGACATTGTAAATTTATCAGTAGGTAGAAAAGAATTTGATAGGGATTTAACAAAATATGAAGTTAAAATGCAATCAATATACAACGCTTTTGAGAATAGAGTTTCTGATATTTTACAATCTAATAATATTTCTCAAAAAAACAAAATAATTAACAAAAGAGATAAGCAAAGATGGTCTCAGGTTTTGTCCACCCAATATCTAAGAACACCTGCATTTAGAAAAGCAATACAAGAAATAAAATTAAAAACAGATCGTTGGCATGAAGATCAGTTTTTTGCGGAACGTCAAGCAAGTGAAATATTAAAAATAATTATTTTTATTTTTTCAAAATATTATCCTCATATTCCGGTAAGTTCACTTAAATTAGCGTCAGAGATGTCTGTTATTACAGGACTTTCAATGCAACATAAACTACATAATGAACAAATCGCTTTAAGTCACTATGGAACTTTCCAAAAACGAGTTGGCGATCTATCAAAAATTCTTCATTGTAGATGAAATCCCTAAGTATGACTGAAGGGATTATAAAAGAAATTGGTGAATTAGAGTTAGATGCTTGATTGAAACAAGCGCAAATCGCTATAAATCTGACGATAGTGCAGAGAAGCCGGGTTTCTTCAAGAAACCCGGCTTCTGGGTTATCCCCTAAACCCTGGCTTCTTCCTTCACTAACTTCTCCCAACCCAAATCCTTCAGGTTATTATTCCGGCGTAGGGGACGGGTGACTAATTCTAGGATGTCGCGGGTGTTGGTAAAGCCGTGGATTTGGGCAAATGTAAACTCAACTGACCACTTGGTATTAATTCCCCGTGCTTCCATTGGGTTCGCGTGAGCCATTCCGGTAATGACCAAATCCGGTTTCAGCTCGTAAATCCGTTGGATTTGATTGTAATTATCCGGTTTTTCCACAATATTGGGCAACGGCGCTCCCATCTCTTTACAGGTTTTTTCCAATAGGGCTAACTCGGCTCCTTGATAGCGCTTATCCATGTAGGGAATGCCGATTTCATGGACAATCATACCGCAGCGAATTAGGAACCGGGCTTGGGAAATTTCTAATAAATTATCGCCCATGAAAAAGACCGATTTACCGCGCACCAATTGCAGATAATCTTCTACACTTTCCCAGATTTGCTGCTCCCGTTCTGCTAATCCCTTGGGTTCGATATTGAAGACGGAACAAATCTTTTCTATCCACGCTCTGGTTCCATCGGGGCCGATGGGGAAGGGTGCGCCAATTAACTTACACTTGCGCCGACGCATTAAAGTTGTGGCAGTGCGGGATAAAAATGGGTTGACTCCAGAGACATAATAGCCTTCTTCTAATACCGGTAATTCGGTATAGCGTTTGGCGGGTAACCATCCGGAAACTTTGATGCCATGGCGCTTTAATTCTAGGGTCAATTGGGTGACAATGGGGTCGGGAACCGAACCGAATAAAACCAGAGGAGGATGGTCAACATATTCCGATTCTTCTTGAACCACTTCTTCCTTTTTCTTGCCAAACGTGAGGAGGCGTTGAATGGCGTTGCGCTCTTCTTTTTCTTCCGGTTTTTCCACGGTTTTCGGACAGCGAGCCGCCATTGCTGCAAGTACGGTATCTTCTCCTTGGGTGAAGGCGTAGTCTAAGCCATTGGCGCGAGCAACGACGATGGGAATACCAATTTCTGCTTCGAGTTTGGGTGCGAGACCTTCCAAGTCCATTTTGATGATTTCGGTGGTACAAGTCCCGATCCATACAATAACAGAAGGATTGCGATCGCGCTTAATTTGTTCGCACAACCGCTTCAATTCCTCATAATCGTTCAACTTAGCCGAAATATCGCCCTCCTCCAACTCTGCCATCGCATAGCGAGGTTCGGCGAAAATCATCACCCCCATGGCATTTTGCAGAAAATAACCACAAGTTTTCGTACCAATCACCAGAAAGAAACTATCTTCAATCTTCTGGTATAACCAGGCAACACAGCTAATCGGACAAAACGTATGATAATTGCCAGTTTCACACTCAAAATTGAGGGCACTGGTTTCCGGTTGTGCAACAGTCATCAGAATAAACCTATTTTTTCAATCGGTTAACATCAAAGATCGTCTTCTCCATCCGGTAACAAACGAGACACGCCCGTTGGTTGCGCTGGAGAAGCAATGGCGGGGGATTCTCCATTGGGGTTTAACTCCCGCTCCGGGTCAAAATTTAAACCCAACACATCCACTAAGGCATCTTCATCCGCATTCAACTTGAAGAAGGGAACCATCAAATTGCCCAATTTCGGCTCTAGAGCATTCACCACCCCTAAAATCAGGGAAGAAGCGGGTCTGCGTCCCCCATCCGGCGTTTTGTTGGACTTCACCTCCATTTGCAGAAGCAGCCAAGCTTTATTGGCTTGAAAGTAATCCAGCCATTTTTGGCGAATGGAAGCGGTAAAGTTATCGAAAAAAGCCATACTCACAGCAGTCAATCCAATAGCAAGGGTTTCGTTGAGCCATGATACTGTTTTTCTGGCCGAACTGGGGAGGTTGGGGAGTGGGGAGACGGGGATAGGGAGACACGGGGACGCGGGGACACAGAGACGCGGAGAGTTTTAAGAATTAAGGATTTTTGGGATTGAAAACGTCTCTATTCCCTATTCCCTATTCCCTAGCGCAAAGCGCTTAAACCATCATCAGCTCCAGTTCTTCCTCTTCCGTCTTCACTGCTTCTTTAGGAGGATTGAGATAGAAGTCAGAGAGTAGCGAGAACAAGTCGCGGTCTGCCGCATCTTTGGGAACGACTCCTTCGGGACGTGCCAGCATTTGATCGGCAATGTTGAGATAATAGTTGGCAACCGGTTCTAACGTGGGGTCGGTTTCGGCCATTTCAAAGATAGTTTTGCCTTTAACGCGGGAGATACGGATATCCTCGATTAAGGGCAGAATCTCTAGCACTGGCATGGGAACGGATTCTACATATTTGTCAATCAGGTCGCGCTTCGAGGTACGGTTACCGATGAGACCGGCTAACCGTAGGGGGTGGGTTCGGGCTTTTTCGCGCACAGAGGCGGCGATGCGGTTGGCGGCAAAGAGGGCATCAAAGCCGTTATCGGTGACAATCATGCAGTAGTCGGAGTAGTTGAGGGGCGCAGCAAAACCACCGCAGACCACATCACCGAGTACATCGAAGAGAATGACATCGTATTCGTCAAAGGCGTTGAGTTCTTTCAGTAATTTTACGGTTTCTCCAACAACATAACCGCCACATCCGGCTCCAGCAGGAGGGCCGCCCGCTTCTACGCAGTCTACGCCACCATAGCCTTTAAAGATTACATCTTCGGGCCAAACATCTTCGTAGTGGTAATCTTTGGCTTGCAACGTATCAATGATGGTGGGAATCAGAAATCCGGTGAGGGTGAAGGTGCTGTCATGTTTGGGGTCGCAGCCAATTTGTAGGACTTTTTTACCTCGTTTTGCGAGTGCAACGGAGATGTTGCAGCTTGTCGTGGATTTGCCGATACCGCCTTTTCCGTAGACTGATAGTTTCATTACGTGCTCTCTCCTAAAGCTTTATAGCTCTGTCTCGATCGCATTATTAACGAAGTTTCGGGGAAATCCAAGCGGCGATCGCAATGAATTAAGGTTTAATCACTTGTTTTTAAGTTTGATCTAACCTTATTTCCCTTCTATTGCTTTCAATTCTGGATCAAACTCTAGAATCAAATCTTAGCTAACTTTTATGTCTAGTTTTTATAAAAATAGGTTCAATAGACAAAAATGACCAAATAACAGCCCTCGCAAAACCTGAGAGCGTATAGCACTATGCTCTCAGGTATAGCCAATCAGCCATTACCAATCACCGATTACCCATGACCAGCGCACAGCTCTATATTAAAAATCATTACAGTTTTCCCCAGACCACTCAAATTAGGCAAAAGATCGGATGACTGCTCTACCTTCCATCGAACAAACGGAAATCATGGTTAATTGTTGCAAAATCGGCGATCGCCTCTTCAAAAGTGCGATCGCACCAGCGATGGGTCGTATGATCGCTCTGCTCCTCTCCTTACTCACCCTCTGCGGTGCAACCCTCCCTGCACAAGCAGCTAACTCTAAGCTCGAACAACAAGTGCTAGAGATTATCCGCAATCATCCCGAAGTGATTATTGAATCCGTACAAACCTATCAGCAGCAGCAACAACAGTCCTTACAACAAAACCGTCTCGCTTTTCTCGACACCCTCAACCGCCAACCAGAAACCATTATCGGCAACTCTCCCACCACGGGTGCAGAAAATCTTCAAGTCTTATTCATAGAATTTTCGGACTTTCAATGTCCCTTTTGCGCCCGTGCCCATGATACCGTAGCTGAATTCATGGACAAGCACAAAGACGCAGTGCAACTGGTGTATAAACACTTTCCCCTCACTGAACTCCATCCCCAAGCTGAACAAGCCGCTCAAGCTGCTTGGGCTGCAAATCAACAAGGGAAATTTTGGGCGTATCACGATGCTCTATTTGCCCAACAGGATCGGTTAAGCGATCGCTTTTATGAGCAATTAGCCCAAGATTTGGAGTTAGATTTAGAACAATTTCAACACGATCTGGCGATCGCACCCTCAGCCATTGAACAAGACCGGCAACTCGGCGATCGATTAGGACTTTCTGGAACCCCATTTTTCGTCATGTTCGCTCCAGGAGAACCCCAGGGCAAGGGAGAGAGTTTTTCTGGCGCGATCGAGTTAGAAGAAATGGAGGCAATTTTACAGAATGTTTCTGGATGATAAATACAAGTTGAAGCCTCTAAAGACTACCATGCCAAGCTTGGTAGAATTCAGCATAAGAAAGGCTTTGGGCAATGTCCCAGAGAAGTTGGTAGCAACTTTGAAATAGGTCAAAGTTGTTTTCAGATTCAGATCCAGAGACAACCATTTTTTGCTGTTCCTCAGTGAGGATAATTTGTCCTAAACTCCCAGCCGCCTGCCTGCGGATAAACTCAGCACGCGTCTGCACCAGAAGTTGCACCAAGGCGGCGATCGCCTTTTGATTTCCAGGGTCAATTTCCCCTAAACTTTGGGCCGTACACCTACGAGTAGATTCACTCTGAGCCTTCTCTAGAAGTTGAACTAGAGCGGCGATCGCCTCTTGATTACCTTGCGCAATTTGCTCTAAACTATCCCTCTTCTATCACTCTAGGCAGAGGAAAATAAGAAATCAGGCTCAAGGGAGAGAGGAAAGAGGGCAAGACCAGCAAGATTAATCAAGGAAATTAATCGTGGGAACCCCAAAGATAAGTGACCAATAGGAAAGAC
>NZ_JAGHZH010000198.1:0-49484 GCF_017746885.1 Roseofilum sp. SBFL
AAGAATGGGCATTATAGCGTGAAAAATGGTTTTCCTATTACCTATTACCTATTACCTATTACCGCGCGAAGCGCTGTAACCGGATTGACCCTAGCAAACTCCCCAAGGGTCGGATACAATAACCCTGACTTGAGCCAGAGCATTTGGAGTAACTGACCATGCTGATAGCGACTGTAGCAGAAGAACAGGGAGCGATCGCCGCTAACCTCCAGCAATTTCTCCTTGTCCTCTCCGTTTCCCTCAGCGTTGCCACCTTACCCCAAATCGTTCCTTGGTTTCGCCAGATCCCCTACACCCTTCTGCTGGTAATTGTTGGACTTGGACTGGCTCTCGTCGATGTGCGGTTGGTTAATCTCTCCCCTGAGCTGATCCTCTCCATTTTCCTCCCTCCCCTGCTCTTTGAAGCCGCTTGGAATCTAAAATGGTCAGGGCTGAAAAAAAATATTGTTCCCATTAGCCTCTTTGCCATCCTCGGCGTAGCTATTTCCGTGGTGGGAATTGGTTTGGGAGTCAATCAACTTACTGGTTTACCCCTAGCCACGGCTCTGCTTTTAGGTGCAAGTCTCTCGGCAACCGATCCCGTTTCTGTGGTTGCTCTATTCCGGGAATTAGGCGCTCCCAAACGCTTGAGTGTAGTGATGGAAGGGGAAAGCCTGTTTAATGATGGGGTGGCGGTAGTGGCTTTTAGTTTGCTTGTCGGTATTCCCCTAGGCATAGAAGAATTTAACTGGCAAGCAAGTATTGTTCATTTTGCCGTCTTTGTCGGTTTAGGATTGGGTATTGGTGGGCTAATTGGCTTTGGCATTTCCTATCTTACCCAGCGCTTTGATTTACCCTTAGTCGAACAATCCTTAACCCTGATTTCCGCCTATGGAACCTACATTTTAATTGAAGAAACCGGCGGATCGGGGGTCATTGGCGTGGTTACTGTAGGTTTAATTTTAGGTAACTTTGGCTCCCGTATTGGCATGAATCCCCGCACCCGTGTCATTGTCAGTGAATTTTGGGAATTTTTAGCCTTTTTTGTGAACTCCATTGTTTTCCTCTTGATTGGAGATCAGATGCAATTCTCTAGTCTGATGGAAAATTTAGATGAGATTCTCATTACCATCGCTGCCATGATTGTTACGCGGGCGATCGCCATTTATGGTTTAGGCACATTGAGTAATTGGATAACTGAAGTCGATATTAATTGGAAAGAACAAACCGTACTCTGGTGGGGAGGGTTGCGTGGCTCCGTTTCTATTGCCCTAGCCTTAAGTTTACCCATTGCCCTAGAAGGACGGGATCAAATCAGTGCAACTGTCTTTGGTGTGGTTCTTTTTACCCTCTTAGTTCAAGGTTTAACGATTAAACCCCTCTTACAAGGCTTAAACCTCCTCGGTGATGAACCCCTAAGACGGCAATATTTAGAAGCCGTGGCTCGCCGAGTAGCACTGAATCGAGTCATGGAAACATTAACATCCGGCAAACAACGGCCGGAAATTGAGCCAGAATACTATCGCTATCAAGCTGCACTTGTGCAAGGAGAGTTAGAGCAGTTAGAGCGGAACATTCAAGAATTGCGCCAACAACATCCCCAAACGAGAGAATATGCTATTGAACAATTGCGGGAGGAACTTTTGGCGATCGAAGCAGATACCTATGCCGAGTTTATCAAAGCGGGACAACTCAATCAGGAACTTTCCCCCTACCTGGTCGATGTTTTCCAAGATAAGGGGGATGGAATAGGGAATAGGGAATGAGGAATGGGGGGACGCGGGGACACGGAGAAGATAGCTAACTGCCTACTGCCGATTGTCCCTCCTGCCTACTCCCCAATTTTCTCTTGCAAATCTGATAAAACCTGATCGATTAACTCAACCACCTCCGTTTGCCCCAAATCTGCATAGCGCTCCTGGGCAGCCTCAAGGGAGGTCATCGCCTCTTCCCATTTCTCTTGTTTAATATAGGCTACGGCAGAATTATGGTAGGACATGGGAGCATCTGGATTGAGGACAATCGCCTCATCAAAAGCCGCGATCGCCTCATCATACTTTTCCTGAGAGCCTAGGGCAATCCCTAAATTATTATAGGTCTCCCAATTCTGGGGATTAATCTCTAGGGCCCCCTGAAAAGCAACCACTGCTTCGTCAAATCGGCGATCGTGACCCAGGGCAATGCCTAAATTAGAATAAATTTTCTCCGAATTGGGATAAATTTCCAGTGCCTGTTGAAACGCTTCCACTGCTTCAGAATAGTCCCCCAATTTCATCAACTCAATCCCTTGTTGATTATACTTTTGAGCCTCATCAAGGGCATCACTAGGGGTTTCCTCTTCATCATTAGGGATTTCCTCTTGAGCGATCGATAAGGGGGAACAGAGGTAAGCGAGACTCGGTTGTCCCCAGAACCCCAGTCCCAAAATTAAGAGAGCGATCGGAAAATAGACGTTTGCCAAAATAGGAGTGAAACTAGAAATCATGAGACACCTGAAGCCATCTGAGGATAATTCATACAAGAGCGATCGCTTAAACTGTAATATATAGCGCTTTGTGCTGGTAATGGGGAATTCAGTAATGAGTCAACTGTTTTTGCTTTAACTAGCCCCCATCATCTTTTGCCTTTTGCCTAGCACGCAGCACTATACCAGTTCATCGGTTTTCGATGTTATCCTGGTTCTGGTCATCTTTGGCCAACGACTTCAGGGCATTTTCAAGGGTCTCTCAATATTCCGATCGTAAAACATAACCATTTCATATGAAAGCAAGTAGCAACCCTATTTCTCCCTTAGCCTCCCGGTCACTGCAACTGGTGGGCTTAGTGATGATTGTCTCGTTTATTATTGATATTCTGATTATCGCTATTCCTCCTAACCTTCTGAGTCCCCAATGGAGACTCAATTTTACCAGTCAGTTGATTGACCGAGGGGTAATTCCCTTGGTGGGAGTTGCCCTACTTTTAGGAGGAATTTGGATTAAAGATTCAGAAGGGACAAGCGGCTCTAAACAGGGGATGTTGCGGTCAGCAGCCGTCTTAGTCTCTCTGATTTTAGGAATTGTTTATCTCTTAGTGGTTCCCCTACATAGTATTGACACGGTGCGCAGTCGTAACCGCGCTCTGAGAAACTTGGACGCACAAGCCCAACAAGCTGAACAACAATTGCAAGATCAATTGGAAAATCCCGAATTTCAGGCGGGATTAGATCAACGTCGAGAACAATTTAGGACTCAGATTAATACCTTAATTAGTAATGAGGAGCAGTTTCAACAAGCTATAGAACAAGCACCAGAAGGACAAGCTGAGTTACTCCAGCAGTTCAAGGATGATCCCAGTGCAATTGATAGCTTCATCGATCAACAGGTAACCGCTCTACCCCAACGGGCAAGAACCCAAATCGAGGAAGAGAAGATGCAACGGGAAGAGAGGGCCCAAGTGACTACGGTAAAATCTATATCTCAATCGATGAATGGAGCCTTATTAGCGGTTGGGTATTTGGGTGTTGGTTTGACCGGTGTACAACTTGGAGGTGGAGGACGGAAGAAGCGCCGTCGGTAAGATCCTTCTGTTTTGAGCGATCGCCAAACCTAGTGTACCGTTCCAGTTTAAGCGTAGCATGAGATGAAGATGGGGAAGGGCGTTAAGAGCGAGAGGATGGGCAAGACTTAACCCATACCATCAGAATCATAATGCCCGATTCGAGCTGTTTCAGTCCACTAGAAACCCACATGAGGGAGCGATCGCTTTTTGACCCTACCGAGATCTGTCGCAGTGCTCCACCTATAGTCTTCCGCTATACGTGGAGGTGAAGTGACCTGCTCCTGAAGTTTTAGCTCTGATTGACTGAAAATGTTCTCAATTTATATTCTCACCTATAACGAAGAACTTGATATTGGCCCTTGTATTGAATCTGCTCTAGTGTCGGATGATGTGATTGTGGTAGATTCGCTCAGTAGCGATCGCACTGTCGAAATTGCCCAACGTTATCCTGTCCGCGTTGTTGAGCATAAATTTGAAAGCCATGGCCGTCAACGCACTTGGATGCTCCAAGAAGTCCCTGCTAAACATCCTTGGATATATATCCTAGAAGCAGACGAGCGCATGACCCCTGAGTTATTTAACGAGTGCTTAGAGGTGGTTAAATCAGCCGACAAAGTGGGCTACTATGTGGCAGAACGAGTGATGTTCATGAATCGTTGGATTCGCTACAGTACCCAGTATCCTCGGTATCAATTGCGGCTCTTGCGTCCCGATCGAGTTTGGTTTAGCGATTATGGCCATACTGAACGAGAAGTGTGTGATGGCCCCACAGGATTTCTCAAAGAAACCTATCCTCACTATACCTGTAGTAAAGGTCTCAGTCGGTGGCTCGAAAAGCATAATCGCTATTCCACCGATGAAGCAGCCGAAACCATCCGTCAACTGGAAAAAGGGAAGGTCAACTGGGCTGAGTTAGTCTTTGGGAAAACCGAAGTCGCTAGACGACGAGCGCTTAAAGATCTCTCCTTGCGTCTACCCTTTCGCCCGGTTGTACGATTTTGCTATATGTATTTCATTTTAGGGGGATGTTGGGATGGTTCGCCCGGTTTGGCTTGGTGTACTCTACAAGCCTTTTATGAATATCTGATCTTATTGAAAACCTGGGAAATGCAATATTTACCCGTCCCTGAGTTAGATCCACAGACCTTAAAGCCACAGGAAAATTCTGCCCAGAATTCACAAGAGGAAGCAATAGGCAATAGGCCATAGTCATGGGTCACCCGTTAAGGCTGTGAGCGAATTGTGTATTGGGGGATGCAAGAGGCAAAAGGCAATAGGCAAAACCTGGTTTTCCCCTTTGTTGGATTCGTGTAGATAGCCCTCAATTCGTCAGCTATTCCACAGATCGCCGGCAAAGTGTTTTATGATAGCCAATAGTGGGGATCGTCCCGATTAGGAAGTCGGGAGTCAGGCTAGAAAGCCAGTTTCTGCCCACTACCTATTGCCTGTTTCCTATTGCCTGTTTCCTATTCCCTGAGTCAAGAATCTTTGTGTTCCAACGCTTGAAGCAAGATTTGAAGAATGATTTGATTGCTGGTTTGCTGGTGGTGATCCCATTGGCAACCACAATCTGGCTAACCATTACCATCGCCAGTTGGGTGGTCAATGTCCTCACCCAGATTCCTAAACAGGTGAACCCCTTTGATGGATTGCATCCAATTTTAGTCTCTCTTCTCAATCTGGTTGTCGGGCTTGCCGTTCCCTTACTCAGTATCCTGGTCATTGGTTTGATGGCTCGGAATATCGTCGGCCGCTGGTTGTTGGATGTGGGGGAGCGCATTGTACAGGCAATTCCTTTGGCTGGTTCGGTTTATAAAACCTTAAAGCAATTGTTGGAAACCCTACTCAAAGATTCTAAAGATAAGTTTCGACGAGTGGTGTTGGTTGAATATCCCCGTGAGGGACTATGGTCGATGGGGTTTGTCACAGGCCCGGTGAGTTCAGATTTACGCTCCAAGTTTCCAGAACCGATGATTAATGTATTTATTCCCACCACGCCAAATCCTACCACTGGATGGTATGCGATCGTTCCGGAGAAGGACGTGATTAATTTAGCCATCTCCATTGAAGATGCCTTTAAGGTGGTCGTCTCAGCCGGTATCGTTAACCCCACAATGGCACTGCTCCCGTCAGCGGATGACCAATCAGGATATACACTAGAGGATCGGAAGAAGTCTCAATTGACTGAGAATCCTGCTGAAAAACTTGGCCTAACGGTTTCTCTGACTCTTGAGGAATCTTCTAAAGTTGAGTAGTGTTAGAGGGCCAATCTTCGGCTTTTAAGAATTATGCAACCGCGCCAAATTGCTCGTGAACTTGCCTTGCTGAGTCTTTCCCAGTTTTCTAAGCGAAAGACTCCCGAAAACCTTGAATCGATGATCTTAGCAGCAGTGAAGACGTTGCAAACGGAAGCATCAGAGTCTTTAGAGATGGCATCGGCTCAGTTGGAGAGAGGAAACGATCGCCTGTTGAATAGCGAAACAGTGGCCCCCAATATTGCCAGCTCTAGAGCGATGCTCAAAGAGGCGGTTGAACTCACCCAAATGGCTATTAATCAATTGGGAGATGCGATGACGTTTCCCGAGAAAGTCCATTATTATCAAGAGCAAACAGTTGTTCAAGATTATGCTTTAGAGTTGGTGAGTCGGGTCATTCAAAATCACCAGGAGTTGGACTCTATTTTATCTAAGGCGATGGTCAATTGGCAGTTAGAGCGCATTGCTCGTATCGATCGCGATATTCTCAGAATTGCAGTGGCAGAAATTTTGTACGTTAACCTGGATGAACGGATAGCTATTGATGAAGCGGTGAAGTTAGCCAAACGCTACAGTGGGGAGCAGGAATATCGGTTTATTAATGGGGTGTTGCGTCGGGTGGTGACGTTACTCAAGGAAGAGCAGTCTAAGTAGGCATAGGTAAAGTCACTTCAATTAAGGTTGATACATGATGCTCGATCGACAACGGCGGTATCTGTAGAGGCGAAAAATTTGTCACCTCTACTACTCGGTGGCGATTTGTTAAGTTTTAATACGCTTTAGTTGCTCAAAATTATATATCGCTATACAGTAATTGAACTATTGAAATTAAACCAAAAAAGTAGTTGACTTTTACGAGATAGCAAAGATGAGTAACAATTTGGCAAGCCAACTTCGGGAAGGAACGAAACAATCCCATACCATGGCTGAAAACACAGCCTTTATGAAATGTTTTCTCAAAGGGATTGTGGAAAGAGAGCCTTTCCGCCTGTTAACCGCAGATTTGTATTTCCTCTACAGTGCCCTCGAAGAAGAAGTACAGCGCCACAAAGACCATCAAGCGATCGCTCCCATTTATTTCCCCGAACTAGAGCGCAAAGGGAAATTAGAGGAAGACTTAGCCTATTACTATGGGGAAGATTGGAAAGAGCAAATCCAACCTTCACCCGAAGGCAAAAATTATGTTGACCGCATTCACGAAGTCGCCAATACCGAACCGGCTCTTTTGGTTGCCCATTGTTACGTTCGCTATATGGGAGATCTTTCCGGCGGTCAGGCTTTAAGAAATATTGTCCGTTCAGCTTTGGAATTGCCTCCAGATAAGGGAACTGGACTCCATGAATTCGACCAAATTCCCACCGTCGAGGCCAGAAAGGCATTCAAGGCTAAGTACCGCGATGCTTTGAATTCACTCCCGGTTGATGAGGCCCTAGCTCAAAAAATTGTCGATGAGGCCAACATTGCGTTTCGACTCAACCGCAATGTTGTCCATGAACTCGAACCAGCCGTAAAAGCGGCGATCGGCGATCATACCTTCGATTTGCTCACCCGGCAAGATAAGCCCGGAAGTACAGAAAGAGCGCCTGGCAGCAGTTCAGTTGAGTTAGTCTCAGCCGCCGAATAATATCAAATCCTAAAAATCACGCTACACATCAATCCCCGTGTCCCCGTTTCTCCGTGTCCGGAGTGTCAACCATCTGTGGCACATATCTAAGGATTTGATACAAGTATTGAGCAGGGGTGGCTTTAATCAATTTTGCTCCTCCTGCTCCTAATGAAATCCAAATCACAAAAATATTAAGGTAAAGCGATGCAAATTCTGCCACAAACAACCGTAAAATTCGACTCAAACTTACTCAAAAAATATGATAAACCTCTACCTCGATATACCAGTTATCCTCCCGCTACAGAGTTAAAACCCAATGTTGGCGATCTAGATTTTAGAACGGGTATCGCCGTGGGGAACCATAAAAAAACACCGATTTCCCTCTACTGTCATATTCCTTTTTGCCAAAGTCCCTGTTATTTTTGTGGCTGCAATACCATCATTACCAAGAGCCAAAAGAAAGTCGATCCTTATTTGGACTATGTTGCCCGTAATATTGAACAGGTTGCTGCCCTGACCGACCGAGACAGAAAAGTTAATCAGCTCCACTGGGGAGGAGGAACTCCCAACTATTTAAATCTCAATCAAATTGAATTTTTATGGAATCAATTTCAGCAGCATTTTAGTTTTAGTGAAGAGGCAGAAGTTTCTCTAGAAATCAATCCTCGATACATCGATCGCAATGCGATCTTATTCTTGAAAAACTTGGGCTTCAATCGAATTAGCTTTGGCATTCAGGATTTTAATCCTCAAGTTCAAGCCGCCATCAATCGCGTACAACCAGAGTCCATGCTCTTTGATGTGATGAGTTGGATTCGAGAAGCCGGCTTTGAGAGTGTGAATGTCGATCTGATTTATGGTCTACCATTTCAAACTCTAGAAACTTTTAAGGATACCATTGAGAAGACCCTAAAACTCGATCCCGATCGGATTGCGATTTTCAATTTTGCCTATGTTCCTTGGATGAAACCAGTTCAGAAAAAAATACCTGTAGATGCTCTACCCGAGCCATCGGAAAAACTCGATATCTTTAAAATGACCATTGAAGAATTAACGGAGGGAGGCTATGTGTTTATTGGCATGGATCATTTTGCCAAGCCTGATGATGAATTAACAATCGCTCAACAAGCCGGAGTCCTACACAGGAACTTTCAGGGGTACACCACAAAACCGGAGTCAGATTTATTTTCTTTTGGGATGACTTCCATTAGTATGCTACATGATGTCTATATCCAGAATCATAAGCAGTTACCAGACTACTATCAAGCTATTGATGCCGGTATCCTCCCCATAGAAAAAGGGGTTAGTCTCGATCGCGATGACATCATCCGCAGAGCGGTCATTATGGAGTTCATGTGCCAATTTCAGGTTTGCCAACATGCGATCGAGGAAAAATACCACTTACACTTCGATCTAGAATTCGATGAATATTTTGCCAGAGAAATTGCTGAACTGCGTGTCCTGGAAGCGGATGGATTAATTCGGTTCAATGGTGAGAAAATTGAGGTCACACCGACCGGTCGATTGCTAATCAGAAATATTGCCTCTATCTTTGATGCTCGTACCAGAAAACGGCAAATTACCAGTTTTTCTAGGGCAATTTAAAAAGCTATAGTGAGCTTCGCGCTAGGCAATAGGTTGTATGGCTTAGGGTCTAAGGGTTCAGTCCCCCTATTGCCGCATCACAACGTAAAGCGCTGTACAGGGGGCGATCGCGAAACTGTACTTTTGGTGAATGCCCAATGATAGACTGGTGATTGCGATCGCAATAGTCCCTTAATCCTACAACCTGCACGTAATCTTATGGTCTTTAATTGGTTTCGCCGCCAGTTTAATCGCTCTGAGTCTCCTGCTCCTTCCCCTGCACCTGCTCCTGAACCGCAACCAGAGCAACAGGAGGAAGTTGAAGCAGAAAAAACGGAAGAGGCTGTAGATTATCTGGCGTGGGCTAAGGCTGCTTATCAAAATATTCAACAACAAGAACAACAAGAAGTAGAACCCTCTTCTGAAGTAGAAGAGAAAGCAGAGGAACTTGAAGCAGACGTTGCCCCTGAAGAAACGGAACCTATCGTTGAGAGTGCAACAGAAAGTGAACCGGAACCACCATCTGAGAGTGAACCGGAACCGGTTATGGAAACAGAACCCGAACCCGAACCCACTCCAGCACCTGTATCCTTCCTAGAACGAGCCAAAGCAGAGCGGGGAGCGCGGTTAGAAGAACTGAAAGAAAAGGCCGTCGAAGCGCCAGAACCAGAAGAAAAACGTCGTTCTCCAGCGCCTCAAGAATTGGATGAAGATTTCCTTTGGTCGGCTGAGGTTCTTGCTAAACAAGGGAGACGGCCAGATGAGGTGTCCTTAGAAGAGATTAATTGGTTACAACAACTGCGTCAGGGACTCGGGAAAACCAGGCGCGGATTAATTAACCAATTGAAGGCAGTTGTGGGTCAAGGACCTCTCAATGAGGATGCGGTTTTAGAAGTTGAATCCTTGTTATTACAGGCAGATGTAGGCGTTGAGGCGACCGATCGCATTATTGAACAATTACAAGCTAAACTGCGCGAAGAAAGTTTACCCCCAGAACAGGCGATCGCCTACTTAAAACAACTCCTCTGTGATATTTTGGACTATCCTGGTGGCAAAGCCTACGATACCACTTTTGCCCCAGAACAAGATGTCCTCAATATTTGGATGTTAACCGGAGTCAATGGCGTAGGCAAAACCACAACTATTGGTAAATTAGCACACTTAGCCAAAAAATCTGACTATCAATGTTTAATTGGGGCAGCCGACACCTTCCGGGCTGCTGCCGTAGAACAAGTGAAGGTTTGGGGAGAGCGAACTGGAACAGATGTTATTGCTAATCCAAGTAAAAATACTGATCCGGCGGCCGTTGTTTATGATGCAATTACTGCCGCACAATCAAGAAATGTAGACCTCTTACTGGTTGATACGGCTGGACGACTGCAAAACAAGAAAAACTTAATGGAAGAACTGAGCAAAATTCGCCGCATTATTGATAAGAAAGCACCCAATGCAAAAGTAGAATCACTCTTAGTTTTAGACGCTACTCTAGGTCAAAATGGCTTACGTCAAGCCCAAGTGTTTGCCGAAGTTGCCCAACTTAGTGGGGTTGTCTTAACTAAATTAGATGGTACAGCCAAAGGGGGGGTTGCCTTAGCTGTTTCCCAACAACTCGGTTTACCTATTCGTTTTATTGGTGCAGGAGAAGGGATTGAAGATTTACGCCCATTTTCCAGTTATGAATTTGTGGAAGCATTAATTAGTGGATGAAGATTAGAATTCTTGTAGAACTCAGGGAATAGGCAATAGAAAGTGTCCTCACTCTCCCTTTCGCTGCTCTATAAAAGAAACCGTAACATTACCAAATTGTGGATAAATCTAGGATAAAACCCGGTAAAATAAACTCTCCGGATATCGTTTGGGGATTGTCCAAGATTTCGACTTCTTGCTGAGGACGATACACTTCGACTCGTCGCTGTTTGCGATTAATTAACCAACCTAACTGCGCTCCATTGTTTATATACTCGATCATTTTCGCTTGAGTTTGCGATAAGGTATCGCTAGGAGACATCAGCTCGACGACAAAATCGGGACATAAGGGCACAAACCGGTCTTGTTCTTTCTCCGTTAAAGCATCCCAGCGCTCTAGTTTTACCCAAGAAGAATTGGGAGCGCGATTGGCTCCATTGGGCAGTTGAAAACAGCCACTAGAATCAAAGACCTTACCCAGTTTAGTTTGCCGATTCCAAGCTTGTAATTGAAACGTTAAATCGGCATTGCGTTCGCTGGTATTTCCTCCAGTTGGGGGCATCACAATTAACTCTCCCTGGGCCGTTTTCTCAAATTGCAAATTGTCGTTTTCGTGGCACAGTTGCCAAAATTGCTCGTCTGTTAAATTGATTTTGAGAGCCAGTTGGGGAGGTAAAGAAATAATGGGTGTTTCCATATTCAGCCTCTAATTGGGATTGATTTCATAGGGATTGGAGTTGGGGATGGGATAGAGCGATCGCCTTTGAGTAGTTGGTACAGTTAAAGATGGAGTCGTCGGTTGAATCAAACCATATCCCCTGGGACGAATGGAGCCAGCGGGAGCAGTGAATTGAGTTTGAGGGGTGAAAGGATTAGAGGGAGTTGATTCAGGAGGGGGATCGACAAAAGGAGATAAGCGACTATAGCCAAAACTTCGAGTTTCTGAGACGGAGGACGAGGGCAGAGTTCCTGAGCTGGAATTGCCATTGAGTGTTGTTTGTGGCGTGTTGTTTGGCAACGTAGTTTTGGGCAGTTGACGGGTTGACGTTAAGTTAGAACTGAAGACACTGGAACCATCGGTGGGTAAGTTCTGAGTCACTGACTCGACAATTTCCCCGGTGGTTGGGGTGAGAGAAGAGCTAAATGTTGGAGAGACAGAGAGAATTTCATCGGGTTCAGGTTGAGCAGGTTTTTGACTCCAGTAGGGAACCGAAGAAACCAGAGGATGGGAAGCAGACAGAGGACTTTTCTTCTCCTTGTTTCCAGATGGGGAGAAGTCCAGGGAAACGGGAGCAGATAGGGAAGGGGAGGAGAACGTGTTAATTTCTTCGCCGATTTCCTCTAGGGATAGAGTCGCAATAACCTGTTGCAGTTCTGAGTCGCTTAACAGATCCGATTGAGTCGATAATGGCGATCCGGTATCTCCATCTTCTTCTGGGCGAGCTAAAGAGGGTTGCACGGGATCTATGGTTTGCGCTCTTTCGAGAGTGTCTTTCAGATCATTGATATAAGGGGTAAGGGGACTCAGGAAAGTCTGAACATT
Organism: Roseofilum sp. SBFL; assembly: GCF_017746885.1. NCBI lineage: Bacteria > Bacillati > Cyanobacteriota > Cyanophyceae > Desertifilales > Desertifilaceae > Roseofilum > Roseofilum sp. SBFL. The sequence continues at coordinate 12,194 of NZ_JAGHZH010000198.1, forward strand.
AGTAGAAATATTCGTTCCCATCTGATTGAGGGTGTCTGGATTGGCGATCGGTTTCCAGAAAATGGCGATCGCCCCCGATAGGGGAATAAATACCCACCACAATCCCCCACGTCTCCATTTTATTCTCGATAACGGGGCCCATTTGCGGGTAGATGTGGTTTGAGTTCGGCGACGGGAACGTTTCACGATCGACTCTCCTTTGAGTTCCTCAAGGGGTTAGGGCATTACTCTAAGCGTTCTAACCAAACGCTAACATCAATGGCTAGGGTTTGGCCCAGACGCAGCAGGCGACGGCTTTGAGGCAAATCTAAGGTCATCTGCGATGAGGTATCCTCGCTCTCTAACGTGTCTTCCTCCTCCGAGCCATTTAAGGCTGAAGTGGAAATACCAAAACAGCGAGGGATAATCTTATTATGCAGATAACTAAAGTATAGCTCTTGACAGCGAGTTAAGCATAATCCCACCTGCAAACGACAGGAGAGGTCGATCAAGCGTTCTAGTCGCTCCAGATGATGATTTAAGCTGGCAGGGTCATTATTTTCTAAAACTTCCCAAAATCCCAGCAAGGTTAAGCGCTCTAGGATTTCTTGACCATCGGGAATAGTCAGATGGCAATGGAGAGATTCAGCTTCTTTGGCGATCGCCTCTAACTCTAGCAGCAAACTCAAACCTTCAGGCAAAGCAAAATTCTCGGGTTTCAGAGCATTCAACAGACTAAAACAACGCTGGGACAGGGCCATATTTGCCGCCACCTGTAACTCCGCTGGTGGCGGCATATTGTCCCGGTGAAATGCCCTTAACACGCCGTAATTATCCCGATACACTTGGGTATACAACTGATCTACGCGGGTTAAGGTTTCCTGGGTCAGAAGAGTCATGATCCGCAGGCGGTCTTCTGCAAATAGATCGTCTAAATTAAAGGTTTGGTCGCCAAACCACTCCGCCATCCCTAAAATCACATTAGCAGCACTCGCCTGTTGCAGAGCATGAAAGAGCGTTTCTTTAATCGATAAATAGGATCGGCGATTAGAGAACGGTTGAACGCAACAATGGAAATCCCATCCTCCTAAATGCAAGAGAGCAAAGACAAAATGCCCCCCTTCCCTCGTCACTTCAGAAGTAAGGTTAATTTCACCCACCGCTAAAGTTAGGGAACCCATGCGCTGAAGCTGATAATCCTGTTGTTCGATCCAATAGCAGTATAAGGAAAAATCTTTGTCCGATGGACTCGACTGCTCCCTCGTCATAGATAAACCCTTATGGGAGGTGGGATAGCTATTAAACAGAGAACTAATCGCAAAATGGGCCACCACTTGCTCTAAGCTGACTTGCGCAGTCATCACATTTTTGTCATAAACCCCGGCTCCCGTTTCAAAAATGTCTACATTACTGGGAGCTTGGGCTAATCGATCGACAAACGTCGTTTCTAAATCCTGACCCGTTACTTCCCTAGCTAACTCGATCGCCCGACTGGCATATCGGAGAATTTGCGTTCCTTCTGGGCGGGAAATTTCTTCAAAGAACCAACCGCAACTGGTGAACATCAACAGAGCATGGCGTTGCATTTCCAGCAAGCGCAAGGCTTCGATCTGTTCGCTCGGTTCCAGGGGATGGGTTTGATGACGATTCAAAAAGCGATCGACTGTATGCCAACTGCGGTTATTAATGATTTCAACATACTCATCTCGCGCTTTCCAAGGGTCTTGGAACATTTCATAGCCCTGGGTTTCATAAATCTCTACCAACTGATCTCGCAAGTGGTTGAGGGCATCTCGTAGGGGTCTGCGCCATTTTTGATGCCATCCGCCCCCACTGGCACAACCACAATCTTCTTGCCATCTGCCTACTCCATGGGAACAACTCCAAGCAGTGACGGGTTTGAGTTGCACTTCCCAAGTCGGGGGATGTTGGCTGAGATAGTGGCTAAAGTTGGTAATTTGCCATCCTCGGTCGGGAAATTCCCGTAAGAAGGCATAGGCCAGGGTTTTTTCCGTTCCCCCTTTGTGGTGACCGAAGGTTTCTCCATCAGTGGCCACGGAAATCAGTTGGTTGGGACGTTGATCACCATGGATGGCATGGGCTAGGCGATCTCCCAGATGGTAAGAGCTACTTAGGGCATCGCTAAAGCCCATATCGCTGGAGATGGGACCATCGTAAAAGAAGATATCCAGATAGCGACCGTCGGCGATAAAACAGCGATAGGGACGGGTGGGATCGATGGTGGAGTCTTCTACATCGTACCATTCGGGATCGGGGTTGTCTTCCGTGGCGATCGGGCGACAGGTTTGGGCTTGGGAGGGCGCCAGAATGGTAAATTTAATGCCTTCGTTTATGAGCGCTTCCACGGTGGGATAATCGATCGCTGTTTCCGCTAACCACATGCCTTCGGGATCGCGACCAAACCGGGATTTGAAGTCGGCTTTTCCCCAGCGAATTTGGGTGTATTTATCCCGTTCATTCGCCAGGGGCATGATCATGTGGTTGTAGACTTGGGCGATCGCATTGCCATGACCGCCTAATCGCTGACAACTTTTGCGATCGGCTTCAATAATCCGTTGATAAACTTGGGTATCATAACGCTCTAACCAAGCCATTAAAGTCGGGCCAATATTGAAGCTCAGATACTCAAAATTATTGATAATCCCAATGATCTCGCCCTGGTCATTCAGAACTCTAGCAAAGGCATTGGGACGATAGCATTCATGATAGATACGCTCGTTCCAATTGTGGCAAGGGGCAGCACTCGGTTGACGTTCAATCTCATTCAGATAAGGATTTTCGCGCGGCGGTTGATAGAAGTGACCATGAATTGTGACACAAACTCCAAGATTAACTTGATCCCCTAATTCTTGACCTTGATCCCCTTCTTTTTTCGGCAAAGAAATTTCAGGGATCGGTTGTATATTGGGGAAGACGGTTCCCTCTGTTAGGAATTGAGAAATAGACACCACAGTTGACAAGACCTCCAACAGGACATGAAGTAATATAAGCGTTAATTAAAAACTTATTAATGGCTCAGTTGTTTATAAATCGTAACGTCGATCGAAATATTTACTTTTGTATCATCGTTTTCGCAAGCGAATATCAAAATGAGCCATTTATAGTGTATCTCAGCGACCCAAATTTAAGGATGAATAAATATAAAGATATTCTTAATTACCAGAATAAAACCCATGTCAAGTGCCTGTTTGTAGAGTTCAACGCCTTTTAACTTCAAAGCATAGAGCAACCTAAAACTCTTTCTCTTTGGTATACTAATTATTACTTACTGAAGTGATGTGAGCCAAAATTTAAAGGCAATTCAGGAGTAGACACAAACGCTCTGATTCCTATTCCCTATTCCCTATTCCCTAATTTCCCCATTCCCTATTCCCTATTCCCTATTCCCCATTCCCCATTCCCTATTCCCTATTCCCTATTCCCCATGCTCCAATTTACTCCTAATACCTTTCGGTCAAGATTCCCTTGGTTTAGCTGCGGTTTATTACTGCTCTGGATTATTGCTTTAGGATTGCGGTTTTGGGGATTAAATCGGTTTAACACTCTGGTTTTTGATGAGGTCTATTTCGCCAAATTTGCCCAGAATTATTTAGATCAAACCCAGTTGTTTGATGCCCATCCTCCCCTAGGGAAGTATCTGATTGCCGTGGGGATGGGACTAGCCGATCGCTTGTCTTTAGGGGATTCATCCGTTACCAACGATTTAACCGGTTCTCTACGCTCCCCATTGAGTTACCGCTGGTTCAATGCGTTTACCGGATCGTTGATTCCTTTGGTGGTTGCGTGGCTCAGTTATCAGTTAACTCAGCGCAAAAGTTATGCCCTTCTATCGGCTGGATTAATGACGATAGAAGGCTTATTTTTAGTCGAATCTCGCTATGCTTTGATCAACATTTATTTAGTGCTGTTTGGATTGCTGGGACAGGGTTTCGGATTATGGGGATTACAAACCACTCCTCGATGGCGCACGCTAGGGCTGATTTTATCGGGGATAAGCTTTGGGTTGTCTGCTGCGGTGAAGTGGAATGGATTGGGGTTTTGGCTCGGATTTTGGGGAGTAATTTTAGTTATTAAGCTCTGGGAGAAGTGGGAAAATAGGGAGGGCGCGATCGCTAATTTGTCCTGGTACGATAGGGCAACAAAGTTAAGACTCTGGACCATTCCCATTTATGGGCTAATTGTACCCTATGTCACCTATGCCCTAGTTTGGATTCCCCATCTTAACCTGAATCCCGACTATAGCTTCTGGCAGATGCAAGGGGAAATTATCGGCTATCATAACCGCATTGGTGGCGGTGAAGAAGTTCACCCGTATTGCTCGTCTTGGTTCAGTTGGCCGTTTTTAATTCGTCCTGTTGCCTATTATTATCAAGCAGTTAATGATGGGCAAGTGATTTTCGATGTTCATGCTTTCGGAAATCCATTGTTGTGGTGGAGTTCAACTGTAGCGATCGCCCTCTTATCTTTGTGTTTTTTACAACGCTATTCATCCCCGCCCCTCTTCAATCTCTCCCTCTATCTAGGCATCAACTATATTACCAACTGGCTCCCCTGGAGCATTGTCAGTCGATGCTTATTTCTCTATCATTACATGGGCGCTCTCATCTTTGCCATTTTAGCTCTCAGTGTTATTCTGGAGCGATGGCTGTATCATTCTCGGCGAAAATTTCGGATTTTAGCGATCGGTATTTTAGGGGTGATGGCGATCGCCTTTCTCTTTTGGCTCCCTATCTATCTTGGTCTACCGCTCTCTCCCCAAGGCTTTCGTCTACGCATGTGGTTCAACACTTGGATTTAGGATTAAGGATGAATCCTCTTGAGTTTCTCAATGAACACTCATCAATTACATTATTATAGTATTCCCTATGAATCCTTCTCAAACCCTAACGGTAAAACGGAATAACCAAACCTTCACGGTAGAAATCTCCATTCATCCCCCAAGTGATTATGTGCAGGAACATCTTCAGGAATTACTACCCAACTGGCAAAATAATTCCGTTTCGGTGATTATTTTCCTGCAACAAACACAGATGCCTTTAACTGAAATCTCTCCAGAAGTTGAAGCCGAAAAAAACATCCTCTTAGACAATTTTATCCGATGGGCAGACTTAGTTGCTAACTGGTTAGGCGATCGCGATTATCCCACCGATGCATTCGATCCGCGCACCGGATATCCCCGCAGATGCTCCCCTGGAACCCTTTCCCACAAAGATGTACCTGCGGTTCATGCGGCATTGGGATATCCCATTGAGAAAAATGGAGACTGTGCCACCATTGTTCACCCCTTTTGGGGAACCGCAGTCTATCCCAGTGTGATGATCTCTGCTGCTCCTGTACCAGAAATCCTCACCGCTCTCCACTCTACCCTCCTCGATCGTTGTTAACGGATTTTTCGGTACCAACGGGCAATTCGATGCAGATCCACGCCCAAAAAATTAGCTATCAATACCCCTTGATTGATCGCAGTAGTGCGCCAGATGCCTAATCTTTGCCAACGTCGAGCAGAGGTAACGACGGGGAGGGGTGCGATCGCAATTTTTCCCAATGGTTTCAACGATTGAATTAAGTGCCAATCTTCTAAAATCGGTAACTCTGGGAATCCACCCACCTGCTCAAACCTAGCACGGGATAAAAAAATCGCTTGATCTCCGTAAGGAAGTTGGCAAAGGTGCGATCGCCACTTCACCCCCCATTCCACCATGCGATAACCCCAGTTTTCTGAACCTATCCGCAACTCAAATGCCCCTGCAACTACCTCCGGTTGCGGCAAAATATCCCGTACCCATTCGTCATACTCCCTAGGTAACCGAGTATCTCCATGTAAAAATAATAAATACTCTCCCCTAGCGTTTCTCGCCCCCTCATTCATCTGATGTCCTCGTCCCGGAGTCGTTTGAATCACTTTAATTCCTTCCTGTTTTAAGGATTCTACCGTCCCATCTGTAGATCCTCCATCCACCACAATAATCTCCACCTCTTTTCCTTGCTGAACCCTAGCCACAGTAGACAAAATTTGATCCACTTCATTCAGAACTGGAATAATCACTGAAATCATACTCACGTTCATTAATTCTCTGGAGACATGGTAAACACATAGGGCAGTAAAAACCCAATCACTGCTGCGAGGAAAAAAGTTTTATCTCAACATTCAACACTTCTGGAGATTCATAAGATACCTTCTTGTGCTACATATAGTATTTTGAATTGATTTCTAAATCGTCCAGCTTTTGCCCTCTCCTCTTGCATTTCCCAAGGGAGAAGGGGGATGAGGGGCATAAAATGGTATCTATAGACATGATGTTATCCGATCGCCACCTTCACCTATGGCAGGCTGACTTAAATCAGTTTATGCCCCAGTTAACACAATTTACATCTGTTCTGTCTCCAGATGAAGTGGAGCGATCGCAGCGCTTCCATTTTGACGAACATCGACAGTATTTTATCCTGGCGCGGGGCATTCTCCGCTATTTATTGGCACAGTATTTAAACTGCAATCCTTCAGACCTTGAGTTTACCTATTCTCAACGAGGTAAACCCGCCTTAGCCCTGCCCAAATCTGACTTAAAGTTCAATATCTCTCACTCAAAAAACTATGCCCTGTATGGATTTTCTTCCAATTCGTCTATTGGCGTGGATATCGAAGCCATTCGCCCTCTGAATGATTTAGGCTCCTTAGCCAGGCGCTTCTTTTTACCTTCAGAATATCGACATATTCAAAACACGTCTATTTCTGAGCAACCCTATACCTTTTTTCGCTATTGGACGTACAAAGAAGCCTACTTAAAAGCCATTGGCGAAGGATTAGCAGGACTCGAACAAGCCGAAATTGAATTAACAGACACTGGGGCAAAAGTTAGCGATCGCGCCTGGTCATTATATCCGTTAACTACTCCCTCCGGTACTGTAGCGGCGGTGTCCGTTGAGGGAGATCGCTGGCAGGTGGTACAAAAACAGGTGATTCTAGATCAATTAAACATTAAAAATTGATAGAGCGATCGCTTGCTGTAATGATGCAAATTCGTTAGCATCTCGGGAAGTGACCTATAGTCAATTCAAATAACAGTGAGATGTTTTTGTAGGGGCGAAAAATTTTTCGCCCCTACATATACCGTTATTGTAGACACTCTTAGAGGGTCTGAGTGTTAATTGAATCAACTATAAGAGTGATTATGAATCTACCAATGGCCCATAGGGAAGCGGAGAATAGCTTGGATCGCTAGTGGCTTCAAACCAGTAGTGCATATGACCTTCAATAAACTCGGTGCGGGTGATAAAACCATTGCTATCAACGTCGATGCTGTCGAAAGCGCGATCGGCAGTGTCGGTGTTTTCTCCCCCAGAGTATACGGCCAAATACCTTCGATATTCTTCACGAGATATCTCTCCAGAGCCATCTGTATCGACGAAATCAAAGAACACTTCGTTTTTTCGCCTGCCTGCTTCACGGGAGGATTGCATCAATGAGACTGCTTTGGCAGCATTAGTGAGGAATTCTTCGTAACCAATCTGAGTTTGAGGATCGACTGGATTTCCTCCAGCAACAAAATTGTCAAACAGGGAGCGAAATACCGCAAGAATTTCTTCGTCTTTCGACCGATCGCTTTGATTTTGTATCAACCGATTCGCAATCTCCTCATATTCAGAGCGCGACAAAAAGCCATTTTGGTTAGTATCCATAACCTTGAAGTAGGTCTTCATCTTGGTAACCCAAAAAGTAGATGACAAAAACTCTTCTGGAGACATTTTTACTGATTCCACAATCAACTTTGAGGAAGTATAGCATTTCTCACCATTTCTTCAAATTACCTAATGCCTAAATACCCGGCTAAAAGGGGAGTTTGATTACAGAAGTTAGTTAGTGCAAAGTGCGGTCTTTCCCTATTCCCTATTCCCTAACAGAGGCTGCGATCGCCGTCACTCTTCTATAGAGATACACTTCACACTGACTTTGTCAATCTCTTGAAACAATACGATACATAGCGTCGTCATTCGGGCGCGTTGTCAACCCTGTCGGATAAAGGAGGTTCAATCCATGATCCAAGGACAAGTTGTACTTATAACTGGAGCCTCACGGGGCATTGGGCGAGCGATCTCTCTAGAACTTGCTGCCCAAGGAGTCAAACGTTTACTCCTGGTTGCCCGAGATTCTCAGCGCTTGCAACACATGGTTGAAACACTCCAACAAGAGTATCCTGAAGTTGAATCAGTTGCTCTAGCTGTTGATATGACTAATGGTCAAGCCTTAGATGGAGCGATCGCCAGAGCTTGGCGCGACTATGGCTCCATTGACCTTCTGATCAATAATGCTGGAGTTGCCCACCAAGGGGACTTTCTGGCCACCAACCCCCGTAAAATCGAAGAAGAAATCAACGTCAATCTCCTGGGAACCTTCCGCATTACCCGCTTAATCGCCAAACGCATGGTTACCCGTTCCCAGGGGACAATTGTCAATGTCTCCAGCCTCATGGGTAAAGTCGCCGCTCCCAGCTACGCCACTTACTCCGCCACCAAATTTGCGCTTATTGGCTTTACCCAAGCTCTCCGCCAAGAACTTGCCCCCAAAGGCGTACGCGTTGTCGCCTTGCTGCCGTCGCTCACCGACACCGACATGGTGCGGAATACGGATAAATTTCGTTGGGTAGCCGCGGATAGCGCCGAAATGGTTGCCAAATCCCTAGTTGCGGGATTGCGCGATCGCGACGAGGAGATTGTCGTCGGATGGCAAGGAAAAGTCGCCTCCCTGATGGGGCGGTTCTTCCCGCAAGTGATGCAGAAGGTTGTTGCCTTAGCAGCTCCAGATCGCAGAGTCTTACCGTTGCGATCTCCTTCTGAGAGAGAGCGAGCTGCTTAATGATTACAGCAGTTTCCTGCATGATAGAGTTAAGAGTACCGAAGTAGGGGCTTGCATATTTTTTGCCCCTACTGCTTGTTGCTTTGGCGATCGCTTCCTCAGGTTGATTAAAGATTATCTGGATCTAACCCCATAGCCCGCAACCGTTCAGCAAGACGTTGCGATCGCTGCCGTTCAGCCTCTGCCCGTTGGGACTCAGCCTCTGCCCGTTGGGATTCAGCCTCTGCCCGTTGGGATTCAGCCTCTGCCCGTTGACGTTCAGCCTCTGCCCGTTGACGTTCAGCCTCAACCACTTGTTCAGCTTCCTCAAGGCGTTGTTGGGCTGTTTCAGCCTCTTGTTGAGCTACTTCTTCGGGTAACAATACCAAATTACCTTCAGTATCGTAAAAGCGCAGCCAAACCGCTTCCTCTCGGTCAATTGTTCCCGACCAAGTTCCCAGCCAAAAGTCCAAACTTTCACACCATAGCCAACCTCGCTCATTGGCAACCAAAGACTGATACCCCTTGGAAATGTCTAAATGCCATCCTTGTAATGACTTGGGCTTAAAGGGGTCATAGACAAAATAATCTGGAGTGCGGAAAATCCGTCCATAGATATCTTTTTTCTTTCCTGTATCTACTTTGGACGTACTCGGTGACATCAGTTCCACAATGACATTAGGATAGTGACCCTCTTCTTGCCACACCACCCAACCCTGTCGTTGTTTGGTGCCATCGACATCAAGAACAGCAAAGAAATCCGGGCCGCGAAAATCTTTGTTGAACACTTCTTTGTCGCTGTAGTAGACAAACATATTGCCGCCCGTGTAGAAGTCATTACGTTCGCTCCAAGCTTGTTGCAATGACCGGATCAGGACGTTCATGGCAATGCGGTGGCGGTTGCTTTCCAAGGGTTCTCCATCATCAAAAATCAGGTCGGTAGGTGGAGTAGGGGGGTTCCACTCCGGATCTAGGATTGTTTCAGTTTCGGGGCAAGTCTGGGTAGTGAGTTCTACTGACATTTTTGGCTCCCCATGTTCTGGTAGTTTTCGGTTGTTTCTGATTGTATCTTAAGGACACTTAAAACCGCTTACGAAATTCAAACTGAAGCCGACTATCTGTCCTCCGTCTTCCTGACTCTTCACCTCCTAAATCCGTGGCTGCACGCAACACCAAATTTTCACTCAAACGATAGCGGAACCGCAGGCGAAACGGATCGCTAGACGTAAAATTTTTGCCCAAAGATGTAGAAAACTGACGGGTAACATCTAAAGTAGCTTCTCCTGCTACACCGATCGCCCCTCGACGCGATCGATCTTCTACTGGATAAACTCGTAACTCCGTTAATCCCAGAGCATCCCCCAGAGTCGTTTGCAGATTGGATAAAATTGTCGATCCGGCAATATTCACCAGCGCTAATGTCGTATTTCCACCACCGCCAATCGTATTCAAGAAACCGCCCCCAATGAGGGCAATAATTTCGGAACGACTGCGTACCGGAGAACTGGTTAATTCTAAATTATTTTCTAACTGAGAAGCTGGCCCAGTCACTGCAGCTTGAATACGCACTGTTTCCGTATCATTGTTATCCAAAGGTGGAGTGTCATCAATTTCATTTTGTCCCCAGAATAAAACTTCCGGTTGCCGACTGCCTTGAACCTCAGAAATAGACGCTTGCAGCACTAGATCCAGATCTGGATCTAACCCCTGACTGGGAATAAACCTTGCTTTATTCTCATATTCACGATCTACGCGGAACTGGGTAGAAATAATATTGATAAATCCCCGGTTAATATCAATTTCACCATCAGCACGAATATCATCAATGGGGCCATTAATAGTTAGCGTTCCTTCACCGTGAATATCAACAAAACCAGGCTGTAAAATGGCAATACCATCGGTTAAATCAATATCAAAGCTATCAAATACCGGAACTAAGCTATTCGAGGAAGGAACCTTATCTTCTCGATCCGTCTGTTGTAGTTTCGTAGCTTCTGCGGGCAAAATCTTTCCTTGAGTGAGAATAATATTCCCTTTGATGACCGGTTCCAAAGCTGTACCAGCAATTTCAATATTGCCATTTACGCCTCCATTGTAGATATCTTGGAAGTTAAAATCAATTTCTTCCAACTGAATTTTGAGCGGAATATTTTCCTCTTCTTCCGATAAAGGCAAATCAGGATCGGACAAAGGAATTAAGCCAGCCACTTCAATTTTTCCTTTGCTAAAATCGCCAGTGAGATTCTCGATCAAGACTTTCTCTCCGTTAAATTTAACCACACCATTGACATTAGTCATCGGTTCTGAAAGATTTTGGGATTGCAGGGTAGCATCAGCAATTTTTGCTTCTCCTAAAGCAATGGGATTATCTACTGTTCCGGAGACTTTAATGTTGACGTTTCCTGACCCTGCTACCCAATTCACTTGTTGACGAGTCAGCACATTTAAGATTCCCAATCCTTCATCTTCCAAGTTTAAGTCTAGCTGAATGTCTTGAGAAATCGGTGAGACAGAACCAAAGGGCAGGGGACTAGGAATACTACCCGTCAAAGTTACGGGAGAATCTCCGGTGACTAAGAGTTTACCGCCAAACCGCAATCGACCATCGGCGAGGGAAAAATTACCGGTGGCTTCTTGAATCGGCTCTTCATTTAATGTACCATCAGATAAATCTAATTTACCAATCACTTGAGGATTTTGTAGGCTTCCTCCTAAGAGTGTGGCAGTCGTATTAATTTTTCCGGTTAAATCAACGGGTAAATCGGGGATAAATTGCTGAATTAAGTCTACAGGTACATCTTCAACCTTTAGCTGACCGGATTGTTGTTCGCCGCCGACTTGTCCGGAAAATGTGATTAATCCTTCATTAGAATTAATGCGAACCGGTAGTAAGGTGAGAACATTATCTTTCAAGGTTCCTTTAACGATAATGGGATTAAAACTATATTTGCCCCATTCCCAGTTTTCGCCCAATAAATCGATATCGGCTGAAAGACCTTGTTTTAGAGAGCCGGAAATCTTAATATCGCCATCAAATCCCCCTTGCAGTTGAGCTAGAGCAGGAATGGGGAAGCGATCGCGCTCTTGCTGTCGTAAATCCTGTAATTTGAGAATTTCTGAGAAGCGACGCAACTGCTCTTCGACTGTTCTCTGGCTCCGATCAACAGTCACAACGCCTAAGTCTGCGGCTGTTCCGGTGGGCGGTGCAAAACCCTGGGCAATATCTTCTAGATCAAAAATTTGCAAGGCTTGCAAAACATCTTGTACGCTACCTTGGGCAATTTTCACTTCGGCTTCAAATTGCGGATCGCTCAGATCGGTTAGATTCACGGCTCCTTGCAGATTATATTCACTCTCGCCAATCTTTAACTGAGTATCGGTTAATTCTCCTTGACCGCCACTATAGTTTAATTTAGCGGTTAAAACCTCAGCTTCAACGGTGCCAATCGAGGGTTTATCCAGTTGAATTTCCCCTTGGGCAATAACAGCCATCGGATCGAAGATTTGAGGGAAACTGAGGTTAAAATTACCGGACGCTGTACCCGAAATTGGCCCTAAAGGAGTTGCCGTGGGAATCAGGTTTACTAACTCTAAGGGAAACTGAGCCACATCAACCTGAAAATGGGTTAAATCTGAGCCTTCAGAAGCAGGGGTTCGTTGTCCGGTGGCGATCGCCTCTCCCAACTTAAAAGTAAACGATTCGGGCATAAATGTGGGGTCAATGACCGCCGAAATCTCATCGGATTCTCCCTTTAAGGCGATCGCGGCTCCCTGACTCGGTGTAAACTGTATCGGCCCCTCAATCACTGGATCGAAGGCAATTTGATTCACGACCACATTTCTCAACCGCATTTGCCCATCTAAATTCGGCTGTAATCCCGTTCCCGCAATCCGTCCTGCAAAATCCACCTGACCTTGCACGGCTACAGCATCAGGCAGCGTAAAGGGCAGAGTCGCTAAATTGAAATCGGCAACCTCGGTCGTAAAATTATACCGAGAAGCCATTAGATCTTGGAAATTGGGCACAATTTGACCGACGGCTACGAGGCCAGATACGGGCGCAGTAGGGGCATCTGGGTTGGAAAATGAAAAATTGGGCGAACCTGCCCTCACAGAGGTCTCAGAAGGCACAACAACCGAACCTGCGGCAGCAACAATATCTAAAGAACGCCCATTCCAGGCTATTTGAGACTTAAATGGCCCTTGCTCTAAAATCGGTAACTTGGAGAGGAAAACTTCCCCTTGTGCTTGTATCGCTGTGGGATCGAAATTATCCAACCGTCCACCGGCTATCATTTGCCCGGCCCCCGTCAGGCGTTGGAACTCAGGCGGTAAGGTTAAACCCAACTGGTCTAACTCCACCTGTTCGGCATTCATTTTCGCTTGCCATTGTCCTTGCCTAGCGATCGCCTCTACATTAACGATACTATTACCCACATTTACAAATCCTTGGGCTTCAGCAAAGATGCTATTGGGTGAAACCTCATCTAACCGGCCCTGTGCATTGGCTACGCCACTAAAGGGTAACCTGGGCACATTAGCTGGAACTTGGGGAGATAACTGGTCAACATTGACCCCATCAGCGCGTACAGAGGCTTTCCACTCTCCATTGAGTACCTGTGCGATCGCATTTACTCGACCTCCAGCAATATCTAAATCGGCTTTCGCTTCTGCAACGATTGCCTCTGGAGATAAATTATTCACATCTCCCCTTAAATTCACGGTTGCACTCAGGGGAGATTGCAGAAAGGTCTGTTCCCTGGCAGCTAACTGTAACTGAGGAGACAAGAGGGAAGCTTGCACTTGGTTAATGTCTAGGGCGGCTTCCCACTGTCCACCCTCCAATACACCACCGCCTCTAATTATACCTCCAGCTAAATCCAGAGTCCCTTGCAATCGTCCTTGAACTGCTGACAGATTAGGGTTATCTAAGGAGCCAACGATTTCCGCCACTCCAGTAAACGGTGCTGCTTCGGCAAAAGGCAGTTGAAATTGCTGGGGTGGCACAAATTGTTCCAGTTCGCTGCGAAATTGACCCAATTGCACCGTATTCGCTTGCACTAATGTGGCAATTTGGTTATTCTGCAAACGACTGGATATATTGACTTGTCCTCCAGCCACATTCAGTTGACCTTCGGCGATCGCCTCAACTTGATTCAGACTAAAGTTTTCTAGAGGTACAATCATCTGCGCCCCACCACTAAACGGTGCAGCCAGTTGAGATGGTACAAGGGAAGAAAGGTTAGCCAGTTGGATGTTTTCCGCCCTAATTTCGGTTTGCAGTTGTAAGGGGATTTTGGGAAGAGGTGGCGTTGCCACCTCCCCTGTTTCTCGCCCGGGTATCTCTGTAGGGGCGGGTTCGCCGGGTTTTTGGTCTTCCAAGCTCGATCTTGGTGAACCCGCCCCTACGGAATTGGTTCCTGTATTTAAACCAACTAGACGGGCAACCGCTTGTACTTGTCCGCCAGCGAGATTGGTTTGGGCGATCGCCTCTAAATCATTCAGCGGCCCTATGACTCGAATTTGGGGCGAAACCGTTCCTACCGTAATATCCGAAGGCACTTGGTAAAGTTGAGCGATCGCATCTACAGGAATATTTTGCCCTTGGGCTTCAAATACCAGAAAGGGTTGTTGCGAGTTAGGAGTATTATTTTCTGTCGGTGCAGAAGTAGGGGCGGGTTCACTAAGATCTGGGTTGGCTTCCTCAAGGCTTGGCGAACCCGCCCCTCCATTATCTTGACTTGGATCTGGATTGGCAGGCTCATTCACCGGTAATTGCAACTCTCCCTGTCCCAGTATTTCGCCACCCAGGGTAGGAACCAGTTTCAAGCCTTGAATAGCGATCGTGGAATTGGCGTAAGCAAATTGACTGGTGATTTGTGCAAATTCGACGCGATCGATTTGCGTGGGCTTTGTGGTTTCAAATAATCCCACCAGTAAGGGTTGCTCAAACGGCCCTTCCAACTTCGCTTTTACTTGGAATTCTCCAGTTGCCTGTACTGGTAATTCCGTCTCGATCGTTTCAGTCAGTGTTTTAAATGTGACTGGCTCTAAGGAAGCGACAACCTGAATCCCCTGTTGCAGATCGATTCCTCCTTCTAGGGATATCGGAAGGCGATCGGCATAAAGAATAGACCCTTCTTCGACTAACACCAATTGATTTTGGAATTGCAGAGTGGCTTGCCCTTGGGACAGATAAAGGGGAACTTGGGTAATGTCAAATTGAGGCTCTTCTGTATTGTCATTGTCCTCTGGTTTTTCCGGCTCAGTCTCATCTGATTTGGACTCTGGAAGGGTATACTCTCCAGCGATCTCGCTCACCAATAGCGTCCCATTGAGCAAAGAGGATGGAATATCTTGCAGATTAATTCGTCCGTTGATATTTCCATTGAGTTTACCGCCCGTTAATGCTACTTCTGGGGGTAAATTGGGCACTAAATTTGTTAAGGGAATCAAGTCTAGATCTTGCGATCGCGCCTGTACCCTTACCCGTTGCTCCCGGTTCAAAAATTCTCCTTTCGCTTGCACCTCTCCGGGACTTTGATCTTGAGCTACAGTTGCATCAAAGCTAATCCGATTATACTCGTCAAAAAACTCAGCAGTGGCGCGAATCGGCTTAAACGTTACACTATCTTCAACACTTACCCCTTCTCCTTTCCAGGGAACCAAGACCACAGTGGCATTTTGCACCCCAGCTTTAATCACATTAATCTTAAATTGCCCTTCTTTCGGCTCTTCTTCAGTAATGTCCAAATTCAGCCATTGATGTTCTGCATTTTCTTCTAAATAAACTTGGGGATTAATTAAGGTCAGATCCAGATTAATCTCATTGTCAATCACATCAATGGGATTAAACTTAACCTCAACTGCTTCTACCGTAGCGCGATCGGGATCGGTTGCAGTGGCAGGCAATCCAGAAGGGCCAAAGCGGATACTATTTAAAGATACCCTCTGCACCGGGCCAATTTCTAGGGGACGCTTGAGGGTTTTACTCAACGCTTCTGCCACCATGGGGCCTAATCCTGTGTGTACCCAATGCCAACCATAGGCTCCTCCCGCCACCAACAATAGCACCACACCACCTAACCCCCATCCAGCCCAACGTCGCCATTTTCCCGGCTCGTCCGCGTCTTCCCATGGCTCCTGTTGATCTTCAGCATCCATAAGCTCAAGATCCGATTCTGGTAGTTGATTGGGATCGTTAGGGGTTGTCATGTCCTCACACCGTTCTGAATACTCACACCTTGTTCTGATGATGCCACGGGAATCGCGGGAATGGGGAATAGGCAAAAGGCAATTTCCCCGCGTCCCCGCGTCTCCGTGTCTCCGCGTCGGAGCGTCTCTGCGTCCCCGCGTCTCCGCGTCACCCCATCTCCCTATCCCCCCATCCCCGCGTCTCCGTGTCACCCCATCCCCTAACTGCTATAAAATAAGGGAAAATAATCGAATTTGGGAGCGTTAACTTCTAGTAGCTTATGCGAGTTTATGTCCTGTTGTTTAATGTAGGCACGGAAAATGAGGGAATTCATACGATTAAGGTTCCCCACACCAATCCTAGGCAAGTGCGCAATAAGGTTTTAGTCTTTGAAGTCGAGGATGATGCCACTCGGTTTGCCTTGCAGTTAGAGGCTCAGGATTTCCCTTCTCCTAGTGTAGAGGCGATCGATGAAGATGAGATTAAGGCGTTTTGCGAAGAGGCAGATCTAGATTTTGAGTGGGTGAGTGAGGGGAAATTGGTCATTCCTCCAGAGAGTAATGTGGATTCTTTAGATTGGAGTGAGGAAGAGCCTGATGTACCGAGCGCTGAAGAGTCAGAGTCAGAAATGAGTTCGGAAGAACTCGATCGCATTCGCCGAAGTTTGGAAGGATTGTTATAAGACCATGGAAAATCGAGGTCATCTGTTAACAGAGCAAATTAATCTCCAAAGTTTAACGTTAGACGAATTGGGAACTGTGCAGTTGGTGGAGCTGTTTAATCGGGAAGATGCTCAAACGGTTGTGGCTTGTTCGCAGGCGAAGGAACAGTTAGCAGAAGCCATTGATCGGACGGCGTTAGCGCTTCAAAATGGGGGACGGTTGTTTTATGTGGGCGCGGGAACGAGCGGCCGTTTAGGGGTGCTGGATGCGGCGGAATGTCCGCCTACGTTCTGTTCTGACCCTAAGATGGTACAGGGGATTTTAGCCGGGGGTGAGGCTGCCCTGGTACGCAGTTCTGAGGGCTTAGAGGATAGATTTGAGGATGGGGTGCAGGTCATTGAGCAGTATCAGGTGACCTCGAAGGATGTGGTCGTGGGAATTACGGCTGGAGGGACAACGCCCTATGTTCAGGGGGCGTTGCAGGGGGCAAAAGCACAGGGGGCAACGACGATTTTTATGGCTTGCGTGCCTGTTGAGCAGGTTTCGATCGCGGTGGATGTGGATATTCGCTTATTAGTGGGGCCGGAAGTTTTGGCTGGTTCCACGCGCCTGAAGGCGGGAACGGCAACGAAAATGGCGCTGAATATTTTGTCTACTGGGGTGATGGTGAAATTGGGGAAGGTGTATGGTAACCGGATGGTGGATGTGGCGGTGACGAATACGAAGTTACGCGATCGCGCTCTACGCATTTTAGAGGATTTAACGGAGTTGGGGCGATCGCAATGCGAGCAACTTTTAGACGAGAGCGGACAACGGGTTAAGGTAGCTTTACTGATGGCTTGGACAGGAGTGGATGCTCAAACAGCTCAGAGTTATCTGGATCAAAACCAAGGAAATCTGCGATCGGCTTTAGCTGCTGTTTCCTCCTGAGAGTAGAATTGAGTTGAGACTCTTGACATTAAAGATTGTTTGGTGCAACAATTCAAGGTAAGAATATCCATAAGTGTTCGTCTCATGGGTAGTACCTCCGATTCTCAGGTTAGTGCAAGTCCAGTATTCTGGCCTAGCATGTATCTGAATCAGGAATTAGCCCTTCAGATAACTGGTAGTTCAGCAGACTGGATCTGCACTGGTTTGAGGCTCGAAGGTAGTAAGTTTGAGACGTTTACTAAGATGTAATCAAGAAAACTGTCGCTTATTCACTTAAGCGTCACTTTTGCTTGTACGCGATATTCCAACTGTAGTTATTGGAATAGTAAACCATGAATTCCAAACAAAAACAGAATAAAAGAGCCAAACTCATTGAACAGTTTGGCACTCGGTGTTATTGGTGTGAATGCATTCTATCCCCCGAAGAAATCACCCTCGATCACCTGATTCCTAAAAAACATGGAGGTTCTAACTCTTTAGAAAATCTGCGTATTACCTGTTTTTCCTGCAATAATCAACGAGGACATAGCCTTTTTCCTCCCCCATCTTTTAGGAAAAAAGTGAGGTAGTCTATTGTTGTAGGGGGAGGTTTTAAACCTCCCCCTACAACTTTAATTAAATATACAGTATAATAGAGGATTGCAATCAATCATAAAATACTCCATATCTATGACTTTGGATATAGACCATCAAGAGATAAATTTAAAACAAAGAAAAAAGCAAAAATCACTAGCAGAAGATGCTAGTTACTTTCACAAACTTTTGATGTTTAAAAATGAAAAACTTCTCCATCGTGCCTTAACCCATCGTTCATATGTTAATGAAAATCCTGGAGCTATAGGACACAATGAACGTTTAGAATTTCTTGGTGATGCCATTTTGACCTTTATCAGTGGTCAATATCTCTATCAGCGCTATCCGGAAATGGGAGAAGATGAAATGACCAGACGGCGCTCCGCTTTAGTCGATCAAAAACAATTGGCTAGATTTGCAGTTGAAGTTGGTCTAGACTTGAGAATGCGTCTAAGTCAAGGGTTAATCAAAGAAGGGGGATATCAAAATCCAAATTTACTCAGTAGTACCTTTGAAGCCATTGTTGGGGCTTACTATTTAGATTGCGATCAAAACATGGAAAAAGTGCGCTCTGTCATAGAAGAACTGTTTGATTCTGTCCCTCAAGAGCAAATGGTGGCTCGTTCCAACATCGACTCAAAAAATCGATTACAGGAATTAGTCCAAGCGAGGGGAGCCAAAAATCCTCCCAAATATGTAACGGAAAAAATAGGCGGTATGGATCATGCTCCAGAATTCATGTCTACAGTTTTTATTAGTGATAAAGCCTGGGGTAAAGGCAAAGGAAGAAGCAAAAAAGATGCAGAAAAGGAAGCGGCTACTTATGCCCTAGGTAAGTTAAAAGAAAAGGGGATTATCTAATCTAACTTTAGACTTACGCAAACATCAGTTTTGGTTAAGCGGGAGTAAAATTAGAGTAAATAGAGGAGCGATCGCGCAAAAGAGGAATGGAACCCTTACCCAGCAATTGGACAGATGTTATCCCTGATATTATCTACGAAACTGCGGAAGAATTCTTGGTCTCGTTTGCGAAAAAGCAAATCCGCCTCGCTCAACGCTATGATGGACAGAGTAAACATCTGAAAGCTATTGAAAATGGTAGAGTTCCAGCCAATGGTAGCATCGGTCTCGTTCCTTCGGAATTACCCGATTTTGACCTGAAATCAAAAGTCTTAGGACAAGGAGGAGATTACCGGTTGCATGGATACTTTATCGAAAATATACTACATTTCCCTGGCATGAGAACCAGTCATTAAAACATCACTATGACCATCCCTAATCATACTGTTTGGAATAGCTTATCCCAATTTCTAGATGAAATTGAACCGTGCAGAATTGCTCAACAACATCTAGAATCCTGTAACGATAATATCCAAGGTTATTGGGACAGTGAAAATCAATTTTACGATCGGGTTACATTGCTTGACTCACCAACCATTACTCTGGTGAATAGTGCTATTGGTATTAACCAGGTCAACGAGAAGGCTTGTCCGTGGATTAAGTTGGAATTTTTACTCACCCCATATAATAATTCAGAAGATGAAGAAATTGGCGAACTGACTCTTGTTTTAGATGCTCAGTTAAATATTATCGATGAAAATTGGTGTCTCGATCTCGATTCTCCTGTTGTTGCTATTTCTGAGAATGCTGAGTGCGATCGTCAAATAGAACCGATCCGGTTAAAATAATATTAAAAGCGACTATCGAGAAAATAGAGAGTTAATTGTTAATTATTAATTATCCCCTGTCCCCTGGTATAATTAAATTGGCCTATGCCTTGGCTCTCTAGCTCTAAGGCGTAGCATTCTGTCCCATTGGCAATTCCTCTATGATGTCTGCTGTGTCCAACAATTCCCTTACATTCCTCATCTTACTCGTTGCCCTGGGCATCTTGTTTTGGGGATTTCAACGCGCTCGTCCCTATGGTAGGTTGGGAATCTTGGCTTGGTTGCAATCTGTGGTGCTGATGGTTCCCTGGTTGTTGTTTTTTGGGCTGTTTTCCCTGGGAATTTATCTCAACTTGGCGGGAATTTTGTTTATGCTGGTGGGTTCAACCGCAATTTATATTTTTCTGGGCCGACAGTTGCGAGTATCGGGACAAGATGAGCTGTTGCGTCAACAGGTAGCAGAGCGCTTGAAACAGCGGCAGGAAAACCCTTCGACTTCCCTCAGTGACCAAGCGTTGGCGGCTCAAACTGGGGAGATGCCTTCGGTTGTTGCGTCAGAACCGATTGGCATTCCAGCAGAGGAATTGAATCAGATTAAGGAAATTTTTGGCATCGATACCTATTTTCTCACGGAAACTCTGCCCTATCAAGAAGGGGCAATTTTTAAGGGGAATTTACGAGGAGACCCAGATCAGTCGTATGAGAAACTTTCGGAGCGGTTAAAGGGGCGCCTGGGCGATCGCTATCGGTTATTCTTAGTTATGGGCCCAGATAATAAGCCCATTGCGATCGTACTTCCCCAAAGTCAAGACCCCAAACCCCTCACCCTGGGTCAAAAGGCTTTAGCCGTAGGTTTAGGACTCGCTACCCTCGCCACCAGTATGGAAGCAGGCGGTATTTTTCAAGGGTTTGACTGGTTTAGTGAATGGTCAAGATGGCCCGAAGCCCTGCCGATCGCCATTGGCCTGTGGGCGATATTATTAGTTCATGAGTTGGGCCATGGCTGGATAGCCAAAAAATACCACATTCGCCTCAGTTTGCCCTTTTTCCTCCCCACCTGGCAAGTCGGTTCCTTTGGCGCTATTACCCGGTTTGAGTCCATCTTACCCAACCGCAGTGTTCTGTTTGATATTGCCATTGCCGGGCCAGCAGCAGGGGGTTTATTATCCCTATTTCTGTTAATTTTAGGTTTATCCTTGTCCCATCCCGGTAGCCTGTTTCAAATTCCCTCCCAATTTTTCCAAGGTTCAGTTTTAGTGGGAACCTTAGCCCGAGGAATTTTAGGGGATGTGTTGCAAAATTCCCTCGTTGATGTGCATCCATTAACCTTAATGGGATGGTTAGGTTTAGTTCTCAGTGCCATTAACCTCATGCCTGCGGGTCAATTGGATGGAGGGCGCATGGTACAAGCGATTTACGGACGCAAAATCGCCGGAATCACCACCGTTGCCACGTTAATTGTGTTGGGGTTTGCCTCATTTGTGACTCCATTAGCGTTGTATTGGGCGATCGTCATTTTAGTCCTACAACGGGATTTAGAGCGACCTAGCTCAAATGAAATTACAGAACCCAATGATGCTCGCGCTGCTTTGGCTCTTTTAGCCCTATTTTTGATGATTGCCACTCTGATGCCCTTGACTCCCAGTTTAGCCGGGCGTTTAGGGATTGGGTGATTATGTTTCTCCTCTAGGTTTGAATGGGATGAAAAGTCTACTGATCGCAGGAACGGATACGGAAACGGGCAAAAGTGTCTTAACGACAGCCTTAATTGCCTATTGGCAAACCTATTACAAAGACCGACCCCTAGGGGTAATGAAACCTATTCAATCTGGAGTGGGAGACCTAGAACTCTACCTGGATTTATTTATCCTCAACCAGGCTCCAGAATCCATTACCCCCCTCTATCTGCAAACTCCAGTTGCCCCTCCTATTGCCGCAGAAGTGGAGAATAAGACGATTGACCTTGCCCCTATATGGCAGGCATTTACTAGCCTTCAGAAGAGCAAAGAGTTGGTAATTGTGGAAGGTTTGGGGGGTTTAGGTTCGCCGATTACTCATGAATTGGTTATTGCCGACTTAGCCAGGGACTGGAAACTACCCACGGTGTTAGTCGTTCCGGTTAAGTTGGGGGCGATCGCCCAAACGGTTGCCAATGTAGCTCTCGCCCGTCAATATCGCGTACCCCTGATCGGACTAGTTCTCAATTGTATCCATCCCTGTACTCCTACCCAACAGGAACAATGGGCCCCCATTTCCCTCATCGAGTCCCTCACTCAAATGCCAATTCTAGGCACACTTCCCTATTTAGAGAATCCCAGAGATGTAAGCCAATTGACCCAAGCAGCAGCCCGTCTCGATCTAGAGCGTTTTTTCATCTATTAAAAGTTAAAAAAAATCAAGCCAGCTAATCATTATCCAATTTCACTTTTGGGTTAAAATTCTCTAACAATTATTGGAATGACATAACCCATGAAACTGCAAAGATTACTGGTTTTACCTTTACTTTTCTTAATCTCCTGTGGTTCCCAGGAAATAGAGTCTACAAACAGCAACCGGGAAGCGATCGCCGCTTGTCCGGAGCGACTGACCTTAGCAGTTACCGATATTTTCGGAGAAGAAGAGCTAAAAAAAGACTTTGGTGAATTTCAAACCATTTTGGGGGAAGCTTTGGGAATTTCTATTGATCTCTTTCCGATGAATGACCGCGTTACTGCTGTCCCTGCATTACTCTTTGAGCGTATCGATCTCGCTCTAGCAGGGCCTTCTGAATATGTGCTTTTAAAAGCCAATGCTGACGCGATTCCCTTAGTAGGAATTACCCGTCCTGGCTATTATACCGTCATTGTTGCCAATGCCAACAGCGGGATTGAGAATTTGCAACAGCTCAAAGGAAAAACTATTGGCATTCGAGAAGAGGGTTCAACTGCAAGTCACTTAGGCGCTCTGAAAATATTAGCTGATATGGGGTTAAAACCCAATCAAGATTTTAACGTAGAAATTATTGGCAGCGATCGCGGCTTAGTGGTACTCAAGGATGGCAAGCTAGACGCTTGGTCAGATGGTAACCATCACTATCAGCGTGCCCTAGAAAAATATAATCTTCAAGCATCAGAATTCACCCGGATTTCCCAGGGCAAACCCTTGCCAAACGATCTGATTGTTGCGAATCCATCCCTAAATGCAGAGTGTATCGCACAACTGCAAGCTCGGATTGTTGAAAATGAAAGGAAATTAATTGACGCGATTGGGGTCTCCCCAGCGAACAAAAAATACGCCCAGTCACAAATAGTTCCCGCTAAAGACGAAGATTACGACCTGATTCGGGAGGGATATAAGGCGATCGGTGAAGAAGATTTACTTTCTCCAAACCAATAACCTATTATCATTCATAAGCTAACCCAAGCAAGCATGGAGCAATTCACCATGAAACAGTGGCTGAACCACTGGCAAGTTTCCAGTATCTTCAGAAAAATTGGTTACGCTAACTTCCTAGTGGTGAGTATCTCCATTTCTGGAACATTTATCGGATTTTTAATTGGCGATTATTATGAAGAACAAGCACAGAAAAGTTTGACCAAAGCCATTCAACAAGAAGAGCTACTGCACAACCTAGAAACTTACATCTTCAAAATTCAATCCCACCCCTATAAACTCATTAGTACGGTAGAAGAAGCCCTATGGTTCAGTTACAAGATACAGCAATTTGAAGAAGATATTGATTACATAGAAGGCTTAGTAAGCGAACTGAATCAATTAGGAGACCTTTCAGGAAGTGCAGCCCAATCTATCGATCGCTTTTGCGAACAAGCCCAAACAGTCATAGATAATTATGCCGAGCGCTTTGAAGAAATCCTACCTCAAGTCGATCCCCTGAGATTATCACCAGACAAACGAGGCAATGCTCAACAGCAAGTTTTGCTGGCTGTTCTGGAGAAAGAGAGTCAAGAAATTGACATTCAATTTGAGAGATTAAGCAATCAACTCAACAGACTTTTACAAATTTCCGAGGATTATCAAGAAAAGGCATCCCTGCAAACTAAGCAGGCAAAAAAAATCCGCAAAGTCGTCATTTTTTTTAGTCTAACGGTTTCTACTTCTATGGCATTTATTTTAGCTTTTTATACCGGAAGAAAAATTGCTAGCCCCATTGAAGTAGTAACCCAGACCGCTCAAAAAGTGACGGCTGAATCTAATTACGATCTCGAAGCGCCTGTCCTGACTAACGATGAAGTTGGCATCTTAGCAAATGCCTTAAATCAACTCATTCAAAAAGTCAAAAAACAGCTCTATGAACTCTCAGAAGCGCAATCTTTTTTAGAAAACAGAGTTGAAGAGAGGACTCATGAGTTGAAGGAAACATTAGATACCTTAAAAGAGACTCAAGCTCAACTGATTCAAACAGAAAAAATGTCAAGCTTGGGCGAAATGGTTGCTGGAGTAGCCCATGAAATCAATAATCCTGTTAGTTTTATTTATGGCAATATTAGCCATGCCCAAGAATACCTAGATAACTTTTTAGATTTACTGAGTCTTTACCAGGAACTTTATCCAGATGTTAGGGCAGAAATTACAGAAAAGATGGAAGAAATCGATTTTGAGTATATTCAATCTGATTTTCCGAAAATCTTGGACTCAATGCGGATGGGAACCAACCGCATTCAATCTATTGTCTCTTCTTTAAGAAACTTCTCCCGTTTAGATGAATCAGAAGTAAAAGATGTTAACCTTCATGAAGGTTTAGATAGTACGTTGATTATTCTTGGTAACAAACTCAAATTAGGCGTTGAAATCATTACAACTTATGGAGAATTACCGGATATCACTTGTTATCCCTCCCAACTCAATCAAGTATTTTTAAATTTAATTGTGAATGCAATTGATGCTTTGTTAAGTAGTGAAATCGAGCCTAAACAGATCGCAATTTCAACGGATAGAATCAATCCAGATAAAATCCAGGTTAAGATTCAAGATAATGGCCCGGGAATTCCGGAAGAAATTCGCCATAAGATCTTTAACCCATTTTTTACAACCAAGCCAATTGGCAAAGGAACGGGTTTGGGTTTAGCCATTTCCTATCGCATTATCGAGAAACATCAGGGGAAAATCGAAGTCTTTTCTGCAATGGGTAAAGGAACGACCTTTGAAATCACGCTTCCCATTGAGTTGGTTCAGGCTTAAATTAGCAGTAAAATACGGATTTATAATCATCATTCCTCACTCAAAAGTTGTTCGACAAAGCGATAAAGAACTGATGGATGTTCGCTGTCTAACACTTGTTGTTTTAAGACTCTTAATCCTTTTGCCAAGGGTTCAGCTTGAGGCTGATAACGGGTATTGGCACTGAGTAAATCTTCAAAAACTTGTTGTTCAATTTCCTCTCGTTTAGGAGGTTCTCCACTTTTGGGGAAAGGACTTTCATACTCAGTTCCAGTGACTTCATATTTGAGCAAGAAAATGAGCGCCTGACTTTTTTCGTGTAATGTTTGCCGTAATTTTCGGACATTAATATCTAACCGATTAAATCCTAATTGTCCCTCAATTCGCAATTCAACGATCGCTTCCTTTGTCTGGTATATTTCCTCACCCACTTTTTTCTCGGCTGCTTCTTCAACTTCCTCTTGCGTTTGCTGCTTGTTCACTTTTAGCTTAAGTCGCACAATCGGCCGTTGATAATAGTCTCGCTTTAACTGTGCCTGTATTTCACTCTTTTCAAGAGCAACTAAATATACTCCTCTTGGGTTTTGATCCTGTCCCTCTGCAATACTATTGGCTTCGGTTGAACCTGGATTAAAAATCCATCCTTCAGCCGTATACTGTTTATGGATATGACCCAAGGCTAAATAATCAATTCCAGCTTCTTTAAGAGGTCTTAACTCATCATATTTCAGCGCTCCCGAATAGCGAGAAATTTGTCCTTCTAAACCATGGTGGAATAACATGATCTGATAGGTCGGGGGATCGGGCAAGTGTTGAATCGAGTCTGCTAACTGAAGAATAGCTTTCGGAGCGGATGCACCATACCAGCGAGATCCAATCACTCTCACATCACAAGGCAGATCGATATAGCCTCCCTGTCGTGTTTCCGGAGTCCACAGATCGTAAGCTTGTTCGGCATTGGGTTCCAATAAAATGAGCAGTTCACTATCAGCTAAATAGCGTAGCCAACTGGTGCGCGTCCCATAGGGGAGATTATCATGATTGCCTTCGATCGCCAAAACCGGAATATTTGCCTTTTGCAGCAATTCTAAACCAATCTGCGCCTGATTCAGGGTCGCCGGTAGAATCTGGCGATGTTCAAACAAGTCTCCAGCAATGAGGACAAAATCGACCGATTCGGCGATCGCATATTTCTCTAGGGCATCCTTAAAGGCAAAGAAGAAATCCTTAGTTCGCTCTGCATTATCATAGCGATCGAATCCCAAATGAACATCCGACAGGTGTAAAAATCGAGCCATAATTAATCAAAGATCGTATGTATCGCTTTGCGCTAGGGAACAGGGAACAGGGAATAGGGAATAGGATTGTGGTACATGGCTTTGGGGGTTGAACAGTGTACTCTATAACAGCACTTTGCGCTGTAAGTAATAGACACTCTCCCAAGAGCTTGCATCCGTGTCCCCTTCACCTTAAGCGAGGGCCGTTTTTCCTTGGAGATAATCGTCAATTTGTTGGCGATGATCGTGGGAAAGGCTACCTTCGGGTAAATTCGACCAGTCGTAAGCTTGAACCGTTTGAATTTCCAAGGTATCTTGAATGCTAATCTCCCCTTCTACTTGTGCTTCCACCATAATACAAACGGAATGGATGCGCGGATCGCGATCGGGTGCAGAATATACCCCGACTAATCGCCGAATACTCACCACGGTTAAGCCAGTTTCTTCCGCCACTTCTCGCACTGCTGCTTGCTGAATTGTTTCGCCCCAATCGACTAATCCTCCGGGTAAGCCCCAGGATTCATCATCCTTGCGTTGCACTAAGACTACACGTCCATCGGGAAGAATCGGTACAATACTGGTTCCCACCAAGGGATGGCGGAAAATGAGTCCAAGAACAGTTTGAAAAATTTGCCACAGACGGCTCATAGGAAGTCAATCAAGGGAATAAGGGCAGTGCAAAGTTAGGGACTGAGCAAGAGGTTCGATCATCTTAACGTGTTAGTTTTTCAAAGTCGAGGCTTGAAGAAAGAGCGCTAATGCAACTTGCTGATGTACCCACAGAAGGGTTATAATCACTCTTCTGTGCCATCAGTGATTTCCAATGAGGTGAACATGGCGAAACGCCGTAATCCGAAAAAAGAAAAGGCTCAAAGAAACCTAGCATACGCTCGTAAGTTCCGTAAACGGACTCATCGGGGCTATACCAGCAGACGTTCTCCGATGGATAGTCTCCAAAATGAGAAAGAGGAGAAAGAAAAGGAAGAGAATGAAGTTGAAGCAACCTCTGATGGGAGCTAATACCATTTCTATTTGAAGATGCATTGAACAAGGGGCTAGAAGCCCCTTGTCTATTAAGGATTAATATCGATTCTGATAACTAGCAATCCTGAAAAGAAATGGTCTAAGTATCGGAGTTTAAGCGGGATCTAGCCATATCTAGGGCTTGCTGAACTTGTTCAAACCCTGTCCCCCCATAGCTATTGCGGGCGGCTACGACTTGACGGGGGGCGATCGCCTGATAAATATCGGCTTCAAAGGCTTCATGTAAGGCTTTCCATTCGTCTAAACTCAGGTCTTTGAGTAGTTTTCCAGCCCCTAGACTGGTTTTTACCACTTTCCCCACTAAATTATAGGCTTCTCGGAAGGGAACCCCCTTAGCTGCTAGATAATCCGCTACATCGGTGGCATTAGAGAAGTCAGACTCTACGGCTTCTTGGAGGCGGGAGGGACGAAATTCTAAGCCTTCTGCCATTAAAATAGTCATGGCTTCTAAGCAGGCTTGTACGGTTTTGACTGTATCAAAGAGGGCTTCCTTATCCTCCTGTAAGTCCTTGTTATAGGCTAAGGGCAACCCCTTCATTAATACCAGTAACCCTTGCAGATGACCGAATACGCGCCCGGTTTTACCTCGCACCAGTTCGGGAACATCGGGGTTTTTCTTTTGCGGCATAATGCTCGAACCGGTGGCGCAGCTATCTTTGAGGGTGACAAAGCGAAATTCTTCGGAAGACCAGAGAATGACCTCTTCGGCTAACCGGGATAAATGCACCATAATTAAGCTGGCGCTACAGGCAAATTCAATGGCAAAATCGCGATCGCTCACTCCATCTAAACTATTGTTATATACGCGCTCAAATCCCAACAACTTGGCGCTATAGTGGCGATCGATCGGAAACGTGGTTCCCGCTAACGCTCCAGAACCCAAGGGAGAGATATTCACCCGTTTCGCCACATCCGTTAACCTCTCCCAGTCCCGTTGGCTCATTTCCACATAAGCTAACAAATGGTGAGCTAAACTCAAGGGTTGGGCCCGTTGCAGATGGGTATAACCGGGGATGAGAGTTTCAATATTCTGCTCGGCTAAATCAATTAAAACTCGCTGAAATTCCCGTAATTGCGTTTTAATTTTACCGATTCGATCGCGCAGATAGAGCCGCGTATCCGTTCCCACTTGGTCATTGCGGCTGCGAGCAGTATGCAGTTTCTTGCCTACATCTCCGGTAATTTCTGTTAGCCGTCGCTCCACCGCAAAATGCACATCTTCCGCATCAACAGTGGGTTGAAATTCTCCCCGTTGATACTCCTGCAAAACCTGTTGCAACCCTTCCACCAGTTGCTCCCCTTCTGCGACAGAAATAATCCCCGTGTGGGCCAACATTTGGGCGTGAGCGATGGAACCGGCGATATCATATTCAATTAGCTCAATATCAAAGCCGATACTCGCATTAAAACGGGCGATCGCCGGATGTAAAGCACTCTCAAAGCGATCGCTCCAGGTTTTCTTCTCAGTCATAATCGTGTTTCCTCGTTAACGAACCCTAACCACCATAGGTAGTAATTTGGCGAATGATATAGCCCAAAATAATCCCTAAGATAAACGCCCAAACCTGTCCACTTTCAATAAAATTAGCAAAAGCCGTCTTGACATTAGCCATCAGATCGGCATCAGTCTGTTGAGCTAAAACGACACTTAAGAAACCACCGACACCATACACACTAAACTTAGAACCTAAAGTCATAACTCACCTTTCTAATGAACCGCTGATTGTCTATGAGGGTCAACTTGCATCACCACAAGAGTCATATCATCTCGATGGTCATTCCCCGGCCCCATAAACTCATTCACCCGATCGAACAGGTAATCTAGAATAGCTTGGGGATTGGCGTAATGCTGACAGGCCAATTGAAAGGCTTCAATCAGGTTTTCTTCATCAAAGCGATCGCCCTTACGATTGGATGCATCTGTAAACCCATCTGTATAGTAGAGAATAATGTCCCCTGGATACAGTTGAGATTGTGCATCTTCATATTCTGAGTTGAGATCCAAACCAATCAGCATCCCCATCGTATCTAAACGTTGGATCAACTGATTCGAGGCTTGCCAGAGCAAAGGCGGATTATGGGCCGCATTGCTATAAGATAAAACCTGGGTCGAAGGATCGTACTCCGAATAAAACAGGGTCACAAAGCGGTTCGCTTGGTCTAAATCTTGGTACATCGCATGATTGAGATGTTGAAGAATTCGCGAAGGAGAATGTCCATTGAGGACTTCTGCCCTCAGCATTCCCCGCAACATTGTCATGATTAAACCCGCCGGAACCCCTTTTCCCATCACATCCCCCACCGTAATACACCAGCGCCTCGACGGTTGAGCCTGAGTACCAGAGCGTTTTAACCATTCTGGGGGATGGATCGAGATAAAATCATAGTAATCTCCTCCGACTCGGTTAGCATTTTGACAGCGAGCGGCCAGTTTAAGTCCTTCAATTTGGGGATAGGTATGGGGTAAGAGTTGATTTTGGATTTCTGCACCAATTTCCAATTCCCGATCCAATCGTTCTTTTTTGCGTAGCTCTGCGGACAGCTCATCATTTTCAATCGCCACTGCTGTTTGATCGGCGATTAAACGCAGTAATTTCTCGCGAGTTTCCGTCCAGGTATAGTCAGAGTTGCGACTAAATACATATAATCTCCCCCGTTCCGTTTTGCGCACAATTACTGCTGTACCAAATAATTGGGTATGGGAACCGAGATAATGATTCACTTCGCGATCGAGCAAAACCGTCATCTCTTCCATATTCAGCGATCGCCCATAACGACCTCTCAGTTGAGTATTGACCGTTTCTAGGGCTTGGCGAATATCTTGACATTGGTGGGAGTCATGACAATGCATTTGTTCAAGTTTCAATTTGCCATTGGCTTGAAATAAAACCAAAGCGCCTCCATCTGCATCCGTTACCCGTGCTGCCATCAAGGGAATTAACTCTAGAAATTGATTGAGGTTGTTAAAACTGCGGAGGGCAAACCCCAAGGACATTAACAGATCTTGAATTTTATTTTGCTCTCGCCTCAGACGAACCACCAATTCCTTCAGAGCATGGACTGGGGTTTGATCCTCACTCACAGGTTTGGGGGTGCTGGTGGGCAATTGGGGAGTTGAATTGCCGGTTGGTTGGGGGGAAGGTTGGGGAATTGGCACAGCGCTCATTTGCTCGGGGTGCAAGAGTGTAGACAAAGGAGGAATACAGGTTATCTCAAGAGTTCGGTCAGCATCTTTGGGTATTCAGGATACTCTAATCCGGTCAATTGTGGCCGATCCTCGTTCATCTTAATCTATGAGCCAGGAATAGGGAATAAAAGAATAGGGAATAGGGAAAACCGGATAAACTTCAGAGATTCAAAAATCCCAGAGCTATCATGGGGGAGAGCGATACTCTAGTCTTACGGGGCAAGTATTCTCATTTATCCACAAGTTTTTTATCCTGAAAAGCTTGCTCCGTAGGGCTTTCAGTATAAGTGAACTTCAAATTAGCCTAATATATCCTGAAGAACTCAGAAGCGCTATAACTGATGTAACACCAATCTCTGAATAATTTGCGTGACTTCCGTTGCCATCCGAGCATCCAATTCTACAGCTTCACGATCGCCATCTCCTAAATCCTTCCCGGCGCGTAACGTCATCGTCAAAGACTTCAATTGACCTCGGTATTCAAATTGCACAAAACAGCTATACGTCAGTTCCGTACGATCGCGGTAAGAACTGCGCCCAAATCCCATTTTAGAGAGAATCACCGGGTTCTGAATCTGTATGCCTAATTTGGCGATCGCCACATCTACATAGCGGGCACAATCTCGCCCTAAACAAGGCACTAATAGGGCAAGCTGAGAATCCCCCAATCCAGGGATACGAGCGGATGAAGATAAATGATGATGCCAACCCACCATCGATAAAATTCGAGTCAGAACATAAGCTGGGATTGAATTTTCTCCCGGTTGAGTTGCACGAGATTTGACTTCATCCACCGCCGAGAGCAAGACTTCCCCATTGCGAGTAATTTGTGGCTGGGCAGTAAAGGGTTCTTCCCCATATAATCCTTGGAAATCCAAACCCTCTTGTCCACTGAGTTCTTTCACCCAAGTTTCCAGATCGGCATAGGTTTGGAAACACTTAAATGCTGCTGCGATCGCATTAGAACTGCCGTAGGTTTCAGCATAGCTCACCAGATCGTTAATCGCACCCATCAAGGGATACACCGTCTCTGAATCTCCAATTTGTGCCCCTTCCAACTCTCCTGTTACCTGAGTTAGGGCATTAATCACTTGCAAAAACTTGGTTGCACTCCAAAACTCCACTTTGTCTAGCGCATTCCTACCCAACCATTGGGCTTTAAATGCACCACCCGCCGATCCACCGATACAAATGCAAGCATTTTTAATATCCGGGTGCAGAAAATCTAAGCGTCTCTCATTAATTTTAGGTCTTTCCTTGAGTGGAGAATAATTTTTACACCCAGCATAGTATAAACTATAGTATAAACTAGGGCATTGTTTCAGGCGATCGCCATAGCTTGACACATCGCTCCGATAGGGAGAGCGCTCGATGGTGCGATCGAGAAATGCCATTTTACAACTGTTATATCCCGCTTCCTCCTGAAAAAATTCAGCGTAGAGGCGATCGGGAGAAATCGACAGGGGGAGAGAGTTACGAGTCAAAAATGGCATAAACGGTCGCGAAATCCAGTGAAAACAGATCTGACTTTCATCATACCTGAAATTTCATCCGGTTCGATCGATTTCACCTTCAGTATTATTTTTTTTGAAAATTCAACCCTTTTGATTTGGATTGAGGGAGATCAGAGAATTACTTGAATAAATGGCCATAGCGATCCAAATCAAACTAAAAGAGATCAAGTGAGTTCGAGTAAAGGGTTCTTGATAGAGAAACACCGCTAAAATTAATTGAATCGTTGGTTCGATATATTGCAGAAATCCCAAGGTTGAGAGGTTTATTCGTTTCACTGCTAGGTTAAACCAGAGTAAAGGTAAAGGAGCCACTAACCCACAACTAAATAATAGGAAGGTCAGGGGTAAACTGAGTCCAAAGTTACCCGAGCCGGTTTTTGCCCAATGCATGACTAGAGCGAGAGCAATGGGAGCTATCAGTAGGCTTTCAACAGCTAATCCAGGTATGGGTTGGATAGTAGAAAGTTTACGGACGAGACCGTATAATCCAAAAGAGAGGGTGAGGCCAATGGCAATCCATGGGATTTGGCCTTGTTCCCAAATCAGATATCCCACACCTATCATCACCAGGATAACGGCAATCCATTGGCCAATATTAAGCTTCTCTCGCAAAAATACAAAGCCAAGGAAAATACTAAACAGAGGATTAATGAAATAGCCTAAACTCGCTTCTAAAACGCGATCGCTATTGACCCCATAGATATAAATGCCCCCATTGAGGGAGTTTAAAGCTGCTGTACTCAGTAGAATAGCCAATGTTTTCGGCGATCGCCACAACCGCTTCACCTCAGTGAGTTGCCGCTGCATGGCTGACACTACCAACAGCAGCAGAGAAGACCAAATCATCCGATGACAGATAATTTCCATCTCTGGCAGCGCCTCAAAGAGCTTCCAATATAGAGGAATAAGCCCCCAAGTGCCATAGGCTAAAACAGCATAGAGAATGCCGAGATTCAACTTGATTAAGACCCTTTGCATTTAAGTTTCAGTCAACACCTCTTCAAAATCGAAATCGGGAGCTGCTAACACATACACTAATGTGGGTAGATTCGCCGTTTTATCATGCAACGTTTCATAATATTGGGTGTATTGGTGGGCTGGAATTAAATCCGGTTTAGCCAGTCCCAAGAAAATTAAATCGGCATTTTGGGAACTTTCGTGCAGAATATCTTCAAATAAGCGTCCTTGGGAAACAATGACTTCGGCGATCGCCCCCAAACGCAATTGACCGATAAATTGTTCCAAATTCAAGCGTGCTGATTCCGCCGCCGCTTCATCGGTAACGATAATTTTGACAAAAATTTGTGCCTGATGCCAATCGATATCAGTACGCAGCAGATAAGCCAATAACAGCATTAACCCCCCATTGGCTTGCATTCCCCGCCACCAAATATCAATCCTGCGGTGTTTCCCAAACCCTCGTTCTGGGTTTTCCCGAAACACCAGGATACTGCGTTTGGCTTGGTGTAATTGGGTAATCATCTCACAATATTGATCTCGTCGTTGAGGGGATTCACTATCCCCCAACAACACCGTATTGGGAACCAAAGGCCCTAACCCATAGCTTTCCACCAAGCGTACCGCTCCTTCAAAAGGATCGGGGGCTGTAATCACCCGTACCAACGCTTGCACGCCTCGTTTTTCCACATATTCGCGGATCATTATTTGCAATTCTGCCTGCTGAGACAGATCCCGCGAACCTTCCGGAAGCACGCTAGAAATGGTAATTAATCCTCGGTTATGGGTGAGAGCATCAGCAATCTCAATCAGAGGCCAGCGCTTGCGGGGAATACCCGATAACACCAATAAATGGGGCCGCCAATTTTTGGGGTCTTCAGCATGATCGAGTTGGAGCAGTCCCTCCCGGAGAATCGCCATCCAAATCCCTCGCCGAGTATCTCCCCAAGTAGCTTCGAGTTCCTGTCGTTGCAACCAGATAAAAATCGCCAGAACGATAATGGCGGCAACCACAGTAGCCATGGCATCAATTAAGAACATGACCGCTAAACAGCCGATCGCCCCTAAAATGGATAGATACCAGGGAACTTTAAAGGCAGGGCGATAGGAGGGACTTTGTAAAAAGCCTTCTATACCTGCGGCAACATTAAGAACCATGTAAGTGGTAAGGAAAAACATGGTCAGAATGGGAGCAATCAGATCGAGTTCTCCCAAAGAGACCAAGGCAACTGCCACACCTAATGTAACAATTGTACCGATACGCGGTTCATCCTCTCGACCGCTCCCACTTGCCAAAAAACTCAACCAGTCTGGAAGGACTCCATCTCTGGCTAAGGCTTGTAATACCCTAGGGGCCCCTAAAATACTTCCCAAGGCACTTGATAGGGTTGCTCCCCAAACCCCTAATAAGATTGCCGGCCCCCACCAGGACATCTGTTGCATAATCAGAGGATTGGCAATCAAACTGCTTGCGTCCGATCGCATGGCCAGAATTACCGGCAAAATCATATAGATGACATATCCCGTGCCTACCGCTGCTAGAGTGCCATCAGGGATCGAGCGTATTGGATTTTTCAAGTCTCCTGACATGCTCACCCCAGACATGATTCCAGTAACCGCAGGAAAGAAGACGGCAAATTCTTCCCAAAAGGATGTGCTATTGTCTGGGGGCGATCCCACCCATCCCATAGGAGTAACATCAGGAAGAGCTGAACCCCAGACAAAAGAAGTGAGTGATAATAGGATTGCTCCCATAATAAAATACTGGGCTTTAATGGCAACGCTAGCGGAGGTGAGGGCGACAATTCCTACCAGAATTGTCGTGATAATACCCACATAGAGCTGATTAAGAGCGGGAAAGGTTGCGGCGACACTTTCGGCAAAACCGATGGTATAGAGGGCGATGGAAAGGCTTTGAGCAAAATATAAGGGAATACCAACAGCTCCTCCAGTTTCAATGCCCAAGGAGCGACTAATCATATAGTATGCGCCGCCTGTGCGGACAACGCGATCGGTGGCAATGGCAGAGATCGAGAGGGCTGTGAGGAAGGTAATGGCAGTAGACAGGGTAACGATCGCCAATGTGGGAATCAGCCCCACACTACCCACTACCCGTCCAAACCGCAAGTACATGATCACCCCTAGAATGGTCAAGATCGAAGGGGTATAGACTCCACCAAAGGTTCCTAAGCCCGTTTTTACTGGCTCGTCTGATGCAGATATTTGCGATACTTCAGCACTTGAGCTGTTTTTTTTCATAAAGGGAATAAGGAATAGGGAATAGGAAATAGGGAACAACCAATCTCTGCGTCTCCCCATCCTCCTATCTTACCGATCTCCGCGTCCCTGCCATTAATTCGTCGATTCCAAAATCCGGTCTTGGGGGAGGAAGGAGCGATCGCGAGAAATGGCTGCTACAGGTTCAGTGAGGGTAAACTCACCGCTATCAATCCAGTTTTTTAGGGCGATCGCCACTTGGCGCGATCGGTAGAGGCTGGCTAAGGGAGCCGTACGCACGGGGGTTCCTTCGATGGTAATTTTACCACTTTTGAGTTGGGCATAACTAACCAAGCCAAATGTGGGGCGGTTGCGTCGGGGAATAGAAAAATCAACAATGGGAGCCACCAGATCTTTATCTTGCACAGCACAGCATTGTACGACTTCTTCATTCAGAACGGGTAGGGGAACGCCTACCCCTAACATTAAGGAAGGGCCATAGTTTTTAAAGTAACAGCCTCTCACCCATTCTCGGCTCATTTGTTTGGCATCTCCAACGAGGGCAAGGGTGGCAGCAGGGCCGATGGGGGTACGATTAGGAAGACGCTTTTGTAGGGGAAAGTGTTGGGTTCCCTCCCAGGTAATATAACCGATCGCCCCGCCGATAAAAATCCGTGTGCCAATGCCAATCCAGCTTAAGTCAGGGTCATTGAACAGGGGAGAAAGGGCCCCAGCATTGGCGTATACCGCGTTACCGAGGCGGGGCAGCAGGGGCCCTAGGTAGGTGTAGAGGGGGCGATCGCCGCCATTGACTCCAACAATAAAGTTCTGGTATAAATTGCGGGGATTATAGAGATAAAACTGGTTGATACTCTCTTTACTAATATTGGTCTCAAAAGATTCTCTTGGGTAGCAATCTGTACCTTGACCCAGGGCCCGTAGAGGCAAGGATTTCCCTGCAATCAAGTCTTCAATTGCCTGACCTCCCCCCCGATCTTTGAGGATTTCGCCTTCTCTTGTTTCTGCGATCTGCGTGGCCCCTAAATACAGATCTACCGCCCCAAACCCAGAGTAGGCAGGCACTCCATCAATCCAGCATTGACGGATTTTGATCGGTGGATCGGTTTGCCCGAGGTTGAGCATTGCTCCGGAAGATTCCATGGGTTCAAAGGTTCCGGTGGCGATCGCATCGACCTGTTTGGCGACTTCAGAAACCGTGCTTTCGGCAACTCTAGCTTTCAGTTCTTCTACGGTAACCACCACCGCTTCTCGGCGGCGAATTTTATGATTGATTTCAGCAACGGTACGCATGGGTTAAGAGATATCCAGAGTAACAATCAAGGGTGGATACTGGGTAGATAGGGGAGGTGCAGGAACCATTCCCCCTCGAAAATCGAGCAGTTGTACTAGAATCAGATAGGCGATCGCCAAAAGTAAGGAAATGGCTCCGGTCAAAATAGCCACAAATTTAGAGCGGTTCATGGTGAGAGAGTAAGGTTTATAGAGTTGGAGTGGGTTTCTGCTGGATGGACAGGGAAGTCCAAGTCTAGGAAACCCAAGAATTATAGCGCTTCGTACGAGTAATGGGTAATGGGGGATGAAGCGATCGTTATTTTAACGCTGCTGCTCTCTCCAATTACCAAGGTGTAACAATCATGGTAAACGCCAGAAGTGTGGAATGTTGACATAAAACTTTACATTCAACTGAAGAAAAGTCCCTAGTGAACTAAATCAGGGTTTCTGGAATCAGATCGTAACTCCAATGAATAATAGAGCAGCGCCGACTAAGTTCGACTTGCAAATAACGGAATTTATCCAACAAGGTTTTGCCATAGAACTGAGAAATTTCCATTAACTGCAAGATTAAGTAAGCAATCCATACCATCAGAATCTGTAAGGTCACTCCATTCACATTTTTAGTAATCAGTTTATCTAGCTTTAAATGAAACCTTTTTATCGAGGAGAAAAAGTTACATTAGTTGGGGCGATTACTCAAGATAAAGTTTTAGCTTTGATGACCCTTGATGGCTCTTTAGACACCGCTGCTTTTAAGGTCTTTATTGGCCCTTTTCTTGTTCCTA